>CAZWPV010000387.1:0-3314 GCA_964635485.1 uncultured Anaerolineales bacterium | reverse complement strand
GCCTTGTATACTGCCGCCATCCCGCCCTCGCCGAGCGGGGCGACGATGCGATACTGACCGAGTTGCTTGCCGGTTAGATCTTCCATTTTCAGAATCCCCCCTTCACGCCTACCGCCCCATCCGCCGACTCACCCAGTCCCAAATAACCGGTCCCCCGCATTTCCCAATCCCGGCACGATCAGCCCGGCCTCGTTTAGCTGCTCATCCACAGCGGCGAGGTACAACGGCACGTCAGGGTGGGTCGTCGTCAACCGTTGCACGCCGTCAGCGGACGCAATGATACCCACGAACTTGATACGACTGGCTCCCCAGCGCTTGAGGATGTCAACCGCCACCACTGCCGACCCACCGGTAGCCAGCATCGGATCGAGCACCAGGCAAACGTCCACCGTTGGGCTGACCGGAAGGCGGCTGTAGTACTCCACCGGCTTCAACGTCTGTTCGTTGCGGAGAAGGCCGATGTGCCACACCTCGGCATTGGGCATCATACCCAAGATGCCCTCCACCATTCCCAGCCCGGCGCGCAGAATGGGGACCAGGCCCACGCGCTCCTTCAACCGGTAGCCGTCGGCCTGCCCCAACGGCGTGACCACTGTCACCTCCTCAATCGCCAGGTCGGCCGTCGCCTCGCAGGCAACCAGAACGGCAATTTCCCGCATCAGTTCGCGAAACTTTTTAGGTTCAGTGCGCTGATCGCGCAGGAGCGTCATCTTATGCTGCACCAACGGATGGGGCGAAATGTGAACTTGCGGCGACATAGCTCACCTCCTACCGGATAGGGGTTCAGATGGTGTGCATTGTACCCCTGAGCTCCCGGCTTGTCAAAACGCGACACTTCCCCTTGGGCGCTTTTGTTGTATAATCGTTTTAGAATGAACGACCGCATCACATCGCCTCAACTCCAGGAAGAAGAGATCGCACTCGACCGGGCGCTGCGCCCACAGCGGTTAGTCGACCTGATCGGCCAGGAGCGCGTGCGGGAGAATCTGAGCATCCTGATCGAGGCGGCCAAACAGCGCGGCGAGGCGCTCGACCACGTGCTGCTGCACGGGCCGCCGGGTCTGGGCAAGACGACGCTGGCCCACATCGTCGCCAAGGAAATGGAGATGCCCATCCGCATCACCTCCGGGCCGGCCATCGAGCGCGCGGGCGACCTGGCCGCCATCCTGAGCAACCTGCGTGAGAAAGAGGTGCTCTTCATCGACGAGGTACACCGCCTGGGCCGGGCCGTCGAAGAGATCCTCTACCCGGCGATGGAGGATTTTGCCCTCGACTTTGTCATCGGCAAGGGGCCCAGCGCCCGCTCCATCCGCCTCAAGCTACCCCATTTCACCGTCGTGGGGGCCACCACCCGGCTGGCGCTGCTGACTGCCCCGTTGCGGACGCGCTTCGGGGCCATCTTCCGCGTGGACTTTTACAGCCAGGAGGCACTGGAGGCCATCGTGCGGCGCGCCGCCGGGATGCTGCAGGTAGAGGTAGACGATGCAGGGGTGGCGGAAGTCGCCCGGCGCGGCCGGGGCACGCCCCGCGTGGCGCTGCGGCTGCTGCGGCGCGTGCGCGACTATGCCCAGGTGCGCGCCGACGGGCACATCACCGCCGAGGTAGCCCAGGAGGCACTGGATCTGCTGGAGGTGGACGAGCGCGGGCTGGAGGATCTCGATCGGCGCGTGTTGCGCGCCATCATCGAGAAATTCGACGGCGGGCCGGTAGGGCTCGATACCGTCGCCGCCTCCGTCAGCGAGGAGTCGGACACGATCATGGACGTGGTCGAGCCGTACCTGCTGCAATTGGGCTTTATCGACCGCACGCCTCGAGGGCGCATGGCGACGGCACACGCCTACGAGCATCTGGGCGTGCCGCACCAGAATCCGGAGCAGATGGCACTGTTGTGAAATGCCAACCATACACCGAACTGGGCCTTACAGATTCTTCCAAGTTCTGGCTCGACCCTGTCCGGCTTCAGAACAGCGGCGGGTTCAACAGAAACGAACTCAATCGGATACAAAGGCTTGTGGAGGAAAACCAGGAACGTCTGTTGAGGAACTGGGATGAGTACTTTAACGATTGAACTGCAAACCACAACTGCCCAACACGTCAAAGTCACCGACGACGCCCTCATCATTGACTTGGCCGATGGACGCACGATTTCAGCGCCGCTTGCGTGGTACCCTCGGCTTCTACATGGCGCACCTGAAGAACGCAACAACTGGCGACTGATCGGCAACGGAGAGGGCATCCATTGGCCTGACCTCGACGAAGACATCAGTGTCGAGAACGTGCTATTCGGGCAACCATCCGGCGAGAGCCAGCGCTCGTTCAGGCGCTGGCTTGAGCAACGCAAATAGATCAGCATCCATCTGCGTCCGAGGGGATATGGAAGACCTGATCGGCACAAAACTGGGCGAATACGAGATCGTCGAGCACGTGGGGCACGGCGTGGCGGCCGACGTGTACAAGGCTCACCAGGCCAAGCTCAACCGGTACGTGGCCGTAAAAGTGCTCTCGCCCGTGTTCATCAAAGAGGAGGCGTTCCTCGCCCGCTTCGTCCGCGAGGCACAGGCAGTCGCCCAGCTCGATCACCCCAACATCCTGCCCGTCTACGACTTTGACCGGCAGGACGACCTGGTCTACATCGTGTTGCAGTACGTGGACACCGGGTCGCTGGACGACATGGTGGGCCGGCCGCTGCCTCTCGACTTTACGCTCAACATCCTGGAGCAAGTGGGGAGCGCCCTCTCCTACGCCCACCAGCGAAACATCATCCACCGAGACATAAAGCCGGGCAACATCCTCCTGGGGCCGGGCAACTGGGTGCTGCTGACCGACTTTGGCCTGGTCAAGATCCTCGAGACCCCCGCCGACCTCACGCCTTCGGGGATGTCTTTGGGCACACCGGCCTACATGGCCCCCGAACAAGTGGCGGGAGACCGCGTCGATCAACGGGCCGACATATATTCCCTGGGCGCAACCCTCTACCACATGGTCAGCGGGCGCGTGCCCTTCAAGGGCGGAACGGGCATGGCCGTCGCCTTCAAGCACCTGAGCGAGGCGCTGGTGCCGCCCCGCAGCTTTAATCCTAGCCTGCCCTCCGCCGTGGACAAGGTGATCGTCAAGGCGCTGGCCAAGGAACCCGACCTGCGCTACCAGAAAGTGAACGAGCTAATCGCCGCGTTTCGAGAGGCCGTGGAGAGAACCAAGATCCCGACCAAACATCCCACCCCCCCGGCGATCAAGACGCCATCACAGCCACTGCCCGCCTCCCAGCAGGCTCAGACGCCTCCATCGCCGCCACCTACGTCGATCCCGCTGGAGGC
>CAZWPV010000386.1:0-3336 GCA_964635485.1 uncultured Anaerolineales bacterium | reverse complement strand
GTGGTGGATACGCCGACCGGGCCGGTCCCCGTGGATGCCGGCGTGATCGTCGTGGCGACGGGGGCCGGGGAGTACGTGCCCCAGGGATTCCTCTACGGCCAGGACCCGCAGGTGATGACGCAGGCGGAGCTCCTGGCAAAGATGGAGGAGGGGGAAACTGCCAAACGGGTGGCCATGATCCAGTGCGTGGGATCGCGGATCCCGGAGGTGCCCTACTGCTCCCGGCTGTGCTGCAACCAGGCGCTGAAGAACGCGCTCGCGCTGCGGGAGCAGGGAGCCGAGGTGACCGTCTTTTATCGCGACATCGCGACCTACGGCAAGGTGGACTATTACCGGCTGGCCAAGGAGGCGGGGGTGCAGTTCGTCCGCTTCCCCGACGACGACTACCCGGAGGTCAAGGGCAACGGGGCCGGGCTGGAGGTCGCCGGCGGAGGACAGAGCGTCGAAGCAGACTGGGTCGTGTTGAGCACGGGGGTCGTGCCGGACGCGGAGAACAACCAGGCCCTTTCCCAGTTATTGAACTATCCGCTGGACTATGAGGGCTTCTTTTCCAGCGACATCAGCAACTATCCCTACGAGGAGGCGATCAAGAAGCTGACCAAGCCCTTCGAGCTGACCGGCAACGGCATCTTTCCCGTGGGGCTGGCCCATTCGCCGCGCTCGTTCGAGGAGACGCTCTTGACCGCCAGGGACGCGGCCGGTCGCGTGTTGGTCGTCATCGGCAAGCAAAAGATGACGCCGCCGAACGGCATTTTCGTCGCTGCGGTGCACGATTCTCTGTGCATGGGATGTGGCATCTGCGTCGATATCTGCCCCTACGGCGCGCGGTATATCGACGAGCGCCAGAAGGTGGTCAAGATCCGGCCCTTCCTGTGTGATTCGTGCGGGTCGTGCGTGGCGGTATGTCCCAACGACGCGTCGTATCTGCGGGACTTTATGGGCGAGCAGTCTGTAGCCGCACTTGACGCCCTTTTGATCGGAGGTGAGCTATGAGCGAGGAACGGGAATTCGAGCCCAGGATCATCTACTTTTTGTGCAGTTGGTGCGGCTCCGGCGGCGGCGAGACCGCCGCGGCGCATCACCTGCAGTATCCGGAGAACGTGATACCGTCTCGCGTCAACTGCACGGGAGCGCTGCCGGCGGTGCACATCGTGCGCCCGCTGATCGAGGGGGCGGACGGCGTGGTGATCAGTGGCTGCCACCCGGGCGACTGCCACTATAACGACGGCAACTTTCGCGCCCGCAGGCGCGTCGCTTTGGTGAAGAGTCTGCTCGATACACTGGGCCTGGAGCCCGAGCGCGTCTGGTTCCGCTACGTGGCCCACGGTGAGGGCCAGCGGTTCGTGGACACGGCCACCGAGTTCAACGATCACATCAAGAAGCTGGGACCCAATCCGCTGAAGACAAGGAGCGACACATGACAGACAAGGGTGCGATTTTACCGGCAGAGGGCGGCGTCGAGGCGGCCCTCGTCGGCTGGCTAAAGGAGGCACTGGACAAAAAGGTATTCGATGCCCTCCTCATCCCCGTGGAGGTGCCGGCGGGCGATTCGTTCGCCTACCTGCTGCTACAGGACCCGGCTATCCTCGATAAGGCCTCTCCGCTGCCGCCCGTGATGCCCGTCCAGGGCGGCAAGGCGATCAGTCGCCTGACGATGCGGGGGAACGGGAGCAAGCAAATAGCGGCAGTCGTGCGGCCCTGCGAGGCGCGAGCGGCCATCGAGCTGGCCAAGCTCAAGCAGGCGTATCTGGAAAACGTGTGCTTGATTACCATGGACTGTCCCGGCGTGCTGCCGCTATCGGACTATATCGGGGACTCGACTGCTGGCGCGGCCTGCTTCGCAGATGCCGCCGCGCAGTGGGATCGCTCGCCCATGCGACCGACCTGCCAGATGTGCAATCATTTTAGTTTGTTGGCCTCTGACCTGCACGTCGGTACGCTGGGCGCGGACGGAACGGCCCTCATCATCCCCGGCAGCCCCAAGGGGGAGCGTGTCCTGGAGGGTATGGGTATGCCCCTCGACGCGGCGCTGGACGATTGGAGCGCGCGGGTCGAGGAGGCCGAGCAGGCCCAGACGGAGCGTCGCCAGCAGGCCCACGCCGACCTGCGCGAGACGGTCGCGGGCGCGGAGAATCTGCTGGACGCGTTCAGCAGTTGCATCAACTGTCACAACTGCCAGCGGGTCTGCCCCGTGTGCTACTGCCGTCAGTGCTACTTTGAATCGGCAGCGCTCAAGCTCCCCGCCGAGAACTATTTGGCGCGGGCGCAGCGGAAAGGGGCGCTGAGGTTCTCGCCCGATACGCTGCTGTTCCACATCGGGCGGGCCTCACACATGGCGCTCTCGTGCGTTTCGTGTGGCGCATGCGAGGACGCCTGTCCGATGGATATCCCGGTCGGCCAGGTATTCAGCCTGATGGCGGACCGGGCGCAGGAGGCGCTGGGTTATGTCGCGGGCAGAAGCCTGGAGGATGCGCTGCCGCTGGTGGACTATGAGATGGACGAGCTGCATCAGGTGGAGCAGCCCTACGTGGAGATCTACTGCCAGCAGGAGGTGCAGGATGCCTGATGCCAGGGTGATCAACAAAGGAGCCGAGGAGGCTACGCGGGAGCTACTGCGGTCTCTGCTGGAAAGTGGCCAAGTGAGCGCAGTGCTGGCCTTGGGCAGAACCGGGAGCGGCGGCGAGGGGGTGGCCTATTTCCTGTTCACCGACCCGGCGGCATTCGAGGCGGATGGCGCCGCGTGTCCCCTTCTCCCGTTCATGCCCGCCAACGCTGGCGGGCTGCTCTCCCGCTTGACGTTGCAGGGGCCGCCTAGCGAGCCGGTCGCGGCCGTGGTCAAGCCGTGCGAGCTACGGGCGCTCATCGAATTGGTCAAGCTCAACCAGTGCAGCCTGGATAACATCCTGCTCATCAGCTCGACCTGCAGCGGCGTCTACCCGCTCGACGCGGGCGTCGACGGTGCGCTGGGAAAGAATCTGCCCGGGTACTGGGAGGCGGTGAAGCGGGGCGAGCTAGACGAGGACGTGCGGCCGACCTGTCGTGCCTGCGTGAACTTTGTCCCCGAAAACGCCGATATCACCATCGCGCTGCTGGGGGAGGCGGATCTGGATACACGATGCACGCTGCATGTGAACACCGAGAAGGGAGCCGCGTTCGTCGAAGACCTGGAGGGCACGGCGCCGTCGGGCGAGCTGGAGAGCGAACCGGTCCAGCGCGCCTTGGGTCAGCGCGAGGCCTTCCGGGAGGAGCTCTTCGCCGGGGTCGAGGTCGGTATGCAGGGGCTGATCCGCACCTTTGGCCGCTGCATCGGCTGCCACGCCTGCAAGACGGTGTGCC
>CAZWPV010000385.1:0-3347 GCA_964635485.1 uncultured Anaerolineales bacterium | reverse complement strand
TGTAAAATGCTTTATAATACAAAGTACTTTACAGGAAAACGACAATGAACGAAAAACGAGTCCTAAACGACCTCAAGGCCATCCGGCAGATCATGGATCGCACGAGCCAATCCACATCCGGCGAAAGTGGCTGGTTCAGCGTGACCGGGGGCGTCATGTGGCTCGTCGGGTTCCTGGGCCAGCAGTTCCTGCCGGAGCACCTCACCGGCTGGGTGTGGCTGGTCGGGAACACCATCGGGCTGCTGGTCATCGTCTGGCTGTGGGTGCGCTTGAGCCGACGGGGTCAGGTGAGTTCGCCCGTCATGCGGTCCATCATGCTCTCGTGGCTGGCCCTGGGCGTCTTTGCCGCGCTGTTCGCCTGGCTGTTTGAACTGCGCACCAATCTCCACATATTGCTGCTCGTTCTGGTCGTAACCGCTCTGGGGGTCGTACAAATGGGACTTCTCTTTTCATATTGGCCTTTCAGCATAGCCGGGGTCGCGATCGCAGCGGCCACAGCAAGCACATTCTTGCTGATACCCGATTATTTCCTTCTGACAGCCGCGCTGCTAGGCGGCGGGTTGCTGATCGGCGTCGGGCTGTGGATGGTGTGCTCCGGCGCACAGCCCAAGGGAGCAAAATGATGGACCGTAACCAGGCGCTTGACGATCTCAAGACCATCCGCCAGATCATGAACCGCACGCAGAGGGAAGCTGGAAGGCACGGCGGCTGGTTCATGGTCATCGCCGGCGCGATGTGGCTCGTCGGGTTTACGGCGAATCAATTCCTGCCGGAGGAGTATGCAGGCTGGACGTGGGCTGTGGTCAACTCGTGCGGTATGATCGCAATGATTTGGGCGGGGGTACGCCTGATGAAACACGGTAGCACCAGAACCCCTCTATGGAAGCCCATTTTCTTCTTCTGGCTGACCTTGGCGGCGTTTGCCATGCTGCTGGGCTGGCTGTTCGGCGTGAACGGCAGCAACCAGATCGGACTACTGGCCCTCCTCGTCGCCGCGCTGGGGTATGTGCAGATCGGCGCCATCTTCCAGAGCCATCACATCAGTGTCACGGGCATCCTGGTGGCGGCACTGACCATAGGGGCGTTTTTCCTGATACCGGACCAGTTTTTATTGGCAATGGCCATCTTGGGCGGTGGCTTGTTGATCTTCAGTGGATTGTGGATGATACGTTCGAGGACATAAGCCATGGGTGAATTGAATCCCCTGATCCACCAACCCACCCGGCTGCGCATCATGGCCGCGCTGGTCAGCCTGGAGCCGGACGAAAAGGCAGACTTTGTCTTCCTGCGCGACCTGCTGGAACTGACCGACGGCAACCTCAGCGTCCATCTGCAAAAGCTGGAGGAAGCAGGCTACGTGGGGATAGAAAAAACGTTTGAGGGTCGCCGGCCCAAGACGTGGGTCGCGGTCACGCCAGAGGGATACGATGCCTTCTCCGAGCATGTGGACGCGTTAGCGAAAATAATATATAATTAAACATCCGCGTCACAACTGATCAAACCACAGGAGAGAAACGATGGCAATTCAAGTTGGGTCTATTGGAGCAGGTGGATACGCCGCATTCCTACTGCGCTGCTTTGACGAATTCATCCCGCAGAGCCGCGCCCGCATAGCGGCCGTGAGCACCTCGCGCCCCAAAAGGGTCGCTCAAGCACCCTTCATCGTGTCTCAAGAGGCGCGCGTGGTCAAGTCGGCAGAGGAGCTGCTGGCCATCAAGGAGCTCGACGCCGTCATCGTGCCGACGAGCATCGATAGTCACCTGCACTATACCAAAATGGCGCTTGAAGCGGGAAAGCAGATACTGTGCGAAAAGTCGGTCACTGCCACCGTTCAAGATGCTTACGAAATGATCAAAGCGCGTGACGCGGCAGAAAAGATCGTGGCCATCGGCTACCAGGCTGCTTACTCCAGGTCGTGCCAATGGGCCAAAAAGACGATCTCTGCTGGCAAGATTGGCGAGATTAAGCGGGCCAAGGTCTGGGCAACATGGCCGCGCCCAGAAAGCTACTATGCTCGCAACTCCTGGGCAGGCAAGATCAAGACCAAAGATGGCGCCTGGGTGCTGGATAGTCCGGCTTGCAATGCGCTCGCCCACCAGATCAATCTGCTCCTGTGGCTGACCAACCCCGACCCAATCGCATCCAACCGCGTCACCTGGGTTGAGGCCGAGTTATACCGCGTCTATGACATTGAGAACTATGATACGTGCGCGATCCGCGCCGAAACTGAGACAGGCTGTGAGCTCCTGATACTGCTCACACACGCGTGCGCCGTGAACAACGACCCGCTCATTGAGATCGAAGGGGAAAACGGCACGATCCGCCGTATCCATCCCGATAGATGCCAACTGATCCGCAGAGAAAGTGTGATCGGCGGAGAGACGAACCGACCAAGCGGTCCGAGAGCGGCCATGTTCGAAAACTGGCTGGACTGCATCGAAGGAAAATCCGAACGTCCAGCAAGCGAGATCGAAAATGCACTAGAGGTCACACGCCTGGTATGCGCGGTTAGCGAGTGCTCCCCGATCGTCGACGTCAATCCGCGCTACACCAAGGTCGTGCAGCGGGACGAAGATAACTATTTCCGCACAATCAGGAACATCGAGTCACTCTTCGAACGCTGCTTTGACGATTTCAAGATGCCGCACGAGACCCGCGCTGCCAGATGGACGAAAAGGGCCAGATCGATGGACATGGGCGACTATGACCATTTTGAGAAACCCTTTTCGGGGTAGCCGCACATCGACCGCCCGACAACTTAATACCGCAGTACACCCCAAGAATACATACGCATACGCACACGGTATGTGGGATATTAGGGCATCCTACCCCACAGCTCCATCAGAGCGCCTATGTACCGGCAGAAAACATTTCACAGCAAGGAGCAAGATGAACGAGAACAACAATCAATTAGCAATCCAAGCGCAAGACCTGCACAAGAACTATGGCGAGATTTACGCCGTGCAAGGCGTCAGCTTTGACGTGCAGGCGGGCGAGATCTTTAGCCTGCTGGGGCCCAACGGCGCGGGCAAGACGACGACCATCTCGATGATCTCCTGCCTGCTGGCGCCGACCGAGGGAGACGCACTGGTGATGGACCACTCGGTCAAAGGCGACCCGATGGCCGTCAAGGCCGCTATCGGCGTCGTGCCGCAGGAGATCGCCCTGTACGAGGACCTCTCCGCCCGCGAGAATCTCACCTTCTGGGGCAAGATGGTCGGCCTGCGCGGCAGGACGCTCAAGCAGCGCGTAGAAGAGGTGCTGGAGGTCATCGGCCTGGCCGAGCGGCAGAAGGGCCGTGTGTCCAAGTTCTCCGGTGGGATGAAGCGGCGGCTGAACATCGGCAT
>CAZWPV010000384.1:0-3350 GCA_964635485.1 uncultured Anaerolineales bacterium | reverse complement strand
CTCCCAATGGCTAATACTCAACCCCACATCGGAACATTTGGGCCAACAGGCTCTACTATCTCCTCTACCTTCGTCACCTCCGTGAGCTTGCGCAGCGCCGCCATCAGCGCGTTTTCTTCGCTGTCCGACGTCAACAGCGCGTGGAAATCCTCAATCTTCATGGTTACTCACCTCCTCACCGGCTCAGGTTGTTCACATCCCTACATCACCGAAGGCCAGCCGGCGACCATCGGTATCGCCAAACTCCTTTACACTAACAGTATAGCACAGGTATAAAGCCTGTCAAGGTTTTGGTGAAAACCAGCCCCTGATCGGGCCAGAGTAGCCCAAAAGAGCTATGGAGGCCCCAGGCCACCGAGGGTGGCTGGCCTCCATAGCTCCACAAACAAGCACACTCTTCAGTTATACGCTCTCTTACACGCCCTCCGCCGCGGTCTCTTTTATAGCCGGACGGCGCAGCAGGCTGTTGACCAGCAACGAGAAGCCGACGAACAACAGCGTGGCCGGGCCAAGAGCGCTGACCAATATCCACCCCGGGAACAACGCCGACATGCCCATCATTCCAAAGGCAGCCACCGCGCACAAGATGGCCCCGGCGATAAAGAGGCCGTTCGAGCGCACCTTGAGGTTGACGGCCAAGAGCGCCAACCCCACCGACAGTGGCTCGATCGCCCACAACACCGCCCACGACTCCCATAAGCCCGTGATGGCACAGAACTGGAACACCAGCCCATTGGCCCCGATGATGACGGCCGGGATCAGCAGCCAGATCACCCGCATAGCGATCGCAGCGAACAAAAAGCCCAGCGCCACCGCCAACACCTCCACCGGCCACAGCCACTCCCAGGCACTCCACGCGTCGAGGAGGCTGGCGTAAAGCAGAACGCCGCCGGTGACCAGAATCGGCACGCCGGGGATAAAAAGGCTGCCCAGGCCGCGCTTACCCCACGCCAGGAAGGGGGATACCACAAAGATCAACCCTGTCCCCACGACGACCAACGGCCAGAGCCGCCACGATCCAAAGCGCAACAGACTTACGCCCAGCATCGGCATCCCCAGCGTGAACGCCAACGCCAAGCCCCCCATCAGAATCAACAATATGCCCATCAGAATCGAAAATCGCCTGTTCATCTTTCTCCTTTTCATCCCTCGAATTCACACACACAATACCACAAGCATCGGCCGGTTGCCTATCGACCAGCTAACAACCTGCTATCGAGTTTTCATCATGCAAAAAGGCCGTGGAGTGCGAATTCTCGTCACCCCACGGCCCGAAAGGCAGCGCCTTTACCGCACATCAACGCCTTCTGCGACGCGCGCGCATGGCCAACACCGAGCGCTCATCCACAAGGCGCAGCTCGCACACCTTGCGGAAGTGGTAGCCATAGATGGCAAACGTCACCGCCTCCGGGAAAAGCTTGGGTCGGTGAAAGAGCGTCCACAGCAGAAGCCCCCAGTAGTGAAATCGCTCCTTGCCCAAGATCCCCAAACGAACAATCGAGCGGAAGAAGGCCAGAACATGCTGGCAATCCAAGGGCGGCTTGATCTTGGGCGGCTTGTACTCGCGCAGAAAAGTCCTGACGCGCTCATAATACTTCTTGGGGGAATAGATGCTCTCCATGATACGCCTGTACCCATCACGCAGCGTATCCAGGTTCATCCGGGGGATAATGTTCGTCGTGCCGTCCACGTTATCCCCCGTGATCCCCTCTCGCAAACGTCCCTCGCGCTTCAGGCGCTCGTAAAGCTGCGTGCCAGGGGGCGCTTGGAGCAACCCCACCATCGCCGTGACGATCCCACTTCTCTGGATGAAATCGATCTGCCGCTGAAAAATCGAGGGGGTGTCGCTATCGAAACCGACGATAAAGCCGCCCTGCACCTGCAGGCCAGCCCGCTGGATGCGCTTGACGTCTTCCACCAGGTCACGGTTCTTGTTCTGCTTCTTGCTGCACTCGGTCAGGCTTTCCTCGTCCGGCGTCTCGACACCGACGAACACGGTGTCGAACCCTGCATCGACCATCAACTGCATCAACTCTTCGTCGTCGGCCAGGTTGATCGAGACCTCGGTGTTAAACGGGATGCCGTCCTTGTCCTTCTGCCATTCGACGAGCGCGGGTAGCAACTCCGTCTTGAGGACTCTTTTGTTGCCGATAAAATTGTCGTCCACGAAGAAAACCGACCCGCGCCAACCCAGGTCATAGAGACTGTCCAACTCGGCGACGATCTGTTCTGCTGCCTTGGTGCGCGGCTTGTGGCCAAACAGCGCCGTCACGTTGCAGAACTCGCAATTGAACGGACAGCCACGGGAGAACTGGATGCACATCCCGGCATACCGCTTCAGATCGGCCAGCTCCCACAGCGGAGCCGGCGTCTTCTGAATGTCAGGAAAGTCAGTCGTCGTATAGATACGCCTGACCCGCCCTCGCTCCAAGTCTGCCAGAAAGAGCGGGAGTGTGATCTCGGCCTCGTTCAGCACAAAATGATCGACCTCCTCGAACTGCTCGTGCTCGCTGACAAAGATGGGACCACCGGCGACAGTTTTGACCCCCGCCTGCTTGCACCGCGATACGATCTGGTGGGCCGAATCCCGTTGTACCGTCATCGCGCTAACGAACACATAGTCGGCCCACTCCAGGTCCTTGTCCCTGAGCCTGGTCACGTTGACGTCGATCAAACGCTTCCCCCATTCCTGAGGGAGCATAGCGGCTACCGTCAACAACCCCAGCGGAGGCAGAGAGGCCTCCTTACGAATGAACTTGAGCGCGTGCTTGAAACTCCAGAATGTATCGGGAAACTCGGGATAGACGAGTAAAATATTCATGGTACTCCTCTCTGATTCTAAAGATGTCAGACGCCTTGCAACCAGCGACTGAACATCACAGCCCCAGCACACCGGCCAAGCTATTGAGCAAGCTGCCTACACCGACGATCATGCCGATTCCGGCGATCGACGCGAGGGACAGGAAGCCGCCAGCTATGGCGACGAGGCGGCTCATTCCCTGAGCCAGGCGCTTGTTCCCGGCCAGCCAGATGGGCGTCCAAATCGAAAGCACAACGATCAGCAGCTCAAAGACCCACAAAAAGATCCAATGCTCCCAGTTGCCGGTCAGTGAGCAATAGGTCAAAATCATCCCCGTCCCAAAGACAATGCCCGTCGGGACCAAAATCCAGATGGAGGATGTAACGTACATGATGCCAAACAGAGCCAGAGAGACCAGGAATATCTCGATCGGCCACCCCACTTCAAAGATCTGCCAAAAGTTCAACACAGTAGCCAGGGTCAACATGCACCCGTTGCCAATGAGCACGATCCCGATCGCGCCGAGAACGGCCAACCCGCTACCGCGTTG
>CAZWPV010000383.1:0-3359 GCA_964635485.1 uncultured Anaerolineales bacterium | reverse complement strand
GAGATCTACAAAGCGGTGGTCGCCGGCAACAGCACGATGATACACCTCTTTGCCGGTATCCCGCCAGACACCATCCGCCTGATGCCCTTTATCACCACCGTCAACGAGCTGCCACCGCTACGCGCCCACGCGGTTGGGCTGAACATCAATCCCGTGGGACGGGTAGACTGCCTGCCCGGCGTCGCCTCCTACGTGGGCGCCGACATCACCGCCGGCGTCGTGAGCTCCGAGATGTGCAAGGCGGGGGCGCTTTCGCTGTTCGTAGACATTGGCACCAACGGCGAGATGGCATTGGGAGACTGCACCTGGCTCATCTCCTGCGCCTGCTCCGCCGGGCCTGCCTTTGAAGGGGCCGGGGTCGTGCACGGCATGCGCGCCACCGCCGGGGCCATCGAGGAGGTGTGGATCGACCCAGAGACCTACGAGGCCACGTACCGCGTCATTGGGAATGAGAAGCCGCGCGGCATTTGCGGCTCGGGGCTGATCTCCCTGCTGGCAGAGATGTTCGTCGCTGGCGTGATCGACAAGAGCGGCAACATCGACCTGGGCTTAGAAACCCGGGTTTCTCGAGTGCGGGAGGGTGGACACGGCGCCGAGTACGTCATCGCCTGGGCCGACGAGAGCGCCACCGGCGAGGACATCGTCATCACGGCGGTGGACATCGACAACCTGATGCGGGCCAAGGCCGCCATCTACGCCGGGTTCTCCATCTTGGCCCGCAGCGTGGGCCTGAGCCTGGCCGACGCGGAGCAGGTGCTCATCGGCGGAGCCTTTGGACAGTACATCAACGTAGAGAACGCGATCCAGATCGGCCTGCTGCCCGACAAACCGTTCGAGAGTTTCCACTTTCTGGGCAACACCTCGGTACGGGGCGCTTACATGGCACTCATCTCACGCGAGATGCGCGAGCACGTCAAGCAGGTCAGCGAGATGATGACCTATCTGGAGCTGTCGGTAGATAACACCTTCTTCGACGAGTTCAACGCGGCCATGTTCCTACCGCACACCGATGAGAGCCTGTTTCCATCTCTGAAAGCGAAGGAGGAGCAATGAACCTGACCGGCTTGCACTTATTGCTCACCTATCAGTGCAACTATGAATGCGACCACTGCTTCACCTGGGGTAGCCCCAATCAGATAGGCGTGATGACGCTGGCGCAGGTGCGCGACATCTACCAACAGGCGCGCGAGCTGGGAACCATCGAGCAGATCTACCTCGAAGGCGGCGAGCCGTTTCTCTACTACCCGATCATGGTGCGGGCCGCCCAGGAGGCGGCGGGGCAGGGCTTTCAGGTGGGCATCGTGACCAACGACTATTGGGCCACCACCGTTGAGGACGCGGTGGAGTGGCTCAAGCCGCTGGCCGGCATCCTGCAGGACCTCTCCATCTCCACCGACATGTTCCACGATGACGAGGTGATGAGCGCCCACGCGCGCAATGCCCTGGCCGCAGCATCAGAGCTGTCCATCCCGACCAGCACGCTGATATGCGAGGTGCCGGAGGGAACCGCCGGATATCCCGCGCAGCCGCCGGGTGAGCCGGTGGAGAGCGGGGATATCATGTTCAAGGGCCGGGCAGCGGTAAAACTGGTCGAGGGTATAGCACGCAAGCCCTGGCACACATTCGTCGAGTGCCCCTACGAAAAGCTGGACGATCCCGGCAGGGTGCACGTCGATCCCCTGGGCAATCTGCATCTCTGCCAGGGGCTGTTGATGGGCAACCTGTTCGAGCGACCATTGACAGAGATTGTAGCCACTTACGATCCGCAGGCTCAGCCCATCGTCGGGCCACTCCTGGCGGGCGGCCCGGCGGCGCTGGTGGAGCGATACCAGTTACCCCACGAAGAGACATACGTGGACGCCTGCCATCTGTGCTACACACTTCGCGATGCACTGCGAGAACGATTCCCGGAGGTATTGGGGCCGGGGCAAATGTATGGAGAAGGATTGAATTGACAACAACCATCGCTCTTGCCGGCAAAGGCGGCACCGGAAAGACGACTATCTCCGCACTGCTGATCCGCTACCTGATGGAAAAGCAGGACGGCTCCATCCTGGCTATCGACGCCGACCCCGCCACCAATCTGCACATGGTGCTGGGGACGAAGATCGAAGGGGCAGTCGGCGACATCAGGGAGGAAATGCTCGACATGGTACAGAGCAGCAGTGCGCTGGCAGGCTCGATGCCCGGTGGGATGAGCAAGCAGGAATACCTGGATTACCAAGTGCAGATGGCCATGACCGAGGGGGACAAGGTAGACCTACTGGTCATGGGGCGTCCTGAGGGACCGGGCTGCTACTGCGCCGCCAACCAGATGCTGCGCGTGATCATCGACCGATTGGAAAAGCAGTACGACTATGTGGTGATCGACAACGAGGCGGGGATGGAGCACCTCAGCCGTCGCACCACGCGCGACGTGGACGTGCTGCTGCTGGTGAGCGATCCCACGCAGCGGGGTCTCGTCGCCGCACAGCGCATGCAGGAGATGGTGCCGGATCTGGAGATCGGGGTGGGGCGAACGTACCTGATCGTCAACCGCCTGTCAGGCGAGATGCCCGCGCCGCTAACGGAGGCTATCCAGCAAAGCGGACTGGAGTTGATCGGCACGGTGCCGGAGGACCCGGCGATGGCCGAGTTCGAATTTAGCGGCCGCCCGTTGGTGGAGCTGCCGGCGGAAACGGCCGTCTATAAAGCGGTCAGCGCTATAACAAAAAGTGTACTGGAGGATGGATGAGTGCTAGATTGGTAAACCGGTAAATTGGGAAGCCTAACACCCAATCCACCCATCTACCAACCCACCAAAACAAAGGAGGCAAATAGAATGTACATAATCGGCGAGAACATACACATCATTTCCCCAAGAGTCAAGGAGGCCATCGCCAACCGCGACAGCAAGTTCTTCCAGGAACTGGCAGTCAAGTTGGTCGATGCCGGGGCAAACGCTGTCGATCTCAACATTGGCCCACAAAAGAAGGCCGGTCACGAGATCCTGCCCTGGCTGGTCGAGGCGGTCGAAGAAGTCGTCGACGTACCGCTGGTCTTTGACACCACCAACCTGGGCGCCATCGAGGCCGCCTGCGAGACGGTGTCCAAGGCACAGCCCATCATCAATTCCACCGACGCACGCGAAGAGCGCCTGGAAACTGTACCTCTCGTGGCCAAAAAGTACAACACACGCCTTGTGGCGTTGACGATGGCCGAGGGCATGATCCCGGTAAGCGCCGACGAGCGCGTGACTATCGCGCTGGAAAAGCTGATCCCGCGCATGCTGGAGATCGACTTCCCCATCAGTGACCTGATCATCGACCCGCTGGTGCTGACCGTCTCCGGCTGCCAGGAGTACTGCCCGGAGTGCATTG
>CAZWPV010000382.1:0-3364 GCA_964635485.1 uncultured Anaerolineales bacterium | reverse complement strand
CGCCGCCAGGCCGGCCTGGGCCTCTACCCGGCCATCGACCCGCTGGCCTCCAGCAGCACACTGCTCACGCCGGAGGGCGTAGGCGAGGAGCACTATGCCATCGCCACGCAGGTGCGGGCGCTGCTGGCCCGCTACCGCGAGTTACAGGACGTAGTCGCCATCCTGGGGATGGAGGAACTGAGCAAGGAGGATCGGCTGGCGGTGGAGCGGGCGCGGCGGCTGCAGCGCTTCCTCACCCAACCCTTCTTCGCATCCGAGCCGTTCACCGGCCTGCCCGGCCAGTATGTGGGGCTGGAGGAAACGCTGCGTGGCTTCCGCGAAATCCTTGAAGGCCGCCACGACGATCTGCCTGAGCAGGCATTTTACATGGTGGGGACCATCGACGAGGCAGTGGCGCAGGCGAAGGAGTTGGAAGAACGAGTAGATGAGTAAATGAGCAAGTCGTTTCATTTGACGGTGCTGACGCCGGAGCGGGCACTGCTTGAGGCAGGAGAAGTGACCCAGGTGCATGCCCAACTGGCCGACGGTGCGCCCATCGGCATCTACCCCGGCCACGCGCCGCTGCTGGCCGAGACGGTGGCCGCGCCGCTGCACTACACCGATCCGTCGGGCGAGCACACGATCGACCTGGGCGCGGGCATCCTGCAGGTCAGTGAAGCGGGAGTGACGGTGTTTGCAGACAGCGCCAAACCTTGCGAAGGTTTAAAACCTTCGCAAGGTTCAGAAGGAGACGAACACTTTGACCGGCTGGCCCGCGATCTGCTCGCCAAGCTAAACGCACAACCCGACGACGTGCTGGATATCGAATCACAGGCAGAGGGAAACCAAACGTGAGAACCAAGCCAATAGACGGCCTGACCCTGTTCTTCGACTCACGCGAGCAGGAGGCCGCCGAACTCATCGGACAGGCCTGCGAGCGCAGTGTCGAGATCATCCACGCGTGCTGGGGTCTCGATACGCCGGAGGACTGCCGCGTCTACGTCATGACGTCGTGGCTGCGCTTTCTCTTCCACGCTCCCCCGTGGCCCTACCGGATCCTGGTGGGTGCGACCTTGCCTCTTTGGTACTTGCGCGCGCGCAAGCTCTGGGCGCTGGCCGGCGGCTGGCATCAGCAGTTCGGCGGTAGGCGCGCCGTGGGCGTCAAGCCCCCGCGTCTACTGCAAACCGCCGATACGAGCATCGGAAAACGCATCTTTGTCCAAGAAGCTACTCTCGACGACAAGGTCCGCCGCAACACGTGTCACGAACTGACACACGCCTTCACCTCGCACCTCCGGCTACCGATGTGGCTGAACGAGGGACTGGCCATGGTGACGGTCGACAAGTTTGCCGGAAAGCCGACGATCAAATCCGAGACGATCCAAGCGCTGGCTCAACCGCCGCAAGATACGAGCCCGGGCCGGTACCGCCAGTTACGTGGCGAGGCGATGGACGACCTGGTATTCTACCACTGCGTCCGCGGCTACTGGCTCACGCGCTATCTGGAGGATACCCAGCCGGACCTGCTTCAAGACCTGCTCCAGAAGAAGCACAGCCACGGCGCGCTGGAAAGCAAGGTAGCCGCCGCCTGTGGGATGGAGCCGGGCGAGTTCTGGAAGAACGTTGACGGCATCATCGTGTCCCATTTCGAGGAAGAGTGACCATGCTGTGGTTGTTCGCCGGCCTGATCATCGGCATCCTCAACGGCCTGACGCTGCGCTGGACGGTGGGCCGCCTGCGATCCGGCACCATCCTCACCGGCGTGCCGCTGGTAGCGCTGGGGGGCCTCCTCCGTCTGGGACTTGCCACTGCATTGCTGATCTTTGCCTCACAGCACGGCATGACGCCGTGCCTGCTGGCGTTCACCGGGCTGTGGCTGGCCCGCTGGATAATCATACTCGTCATTTGGCCTCCTCACCGAGCTCGGAAGGAGTCAGTCTATGGATAGAGTCGCCCCACAAGTCGTCTTCCAAGTCCTGGGTATCTCTGTAACAGATACGGTGGTCTCGACGTGGTTTGTGATGTTCGTCATCATAGGCGGCGTCATCGTCACCCGCCGATTTTTCCCATCGCTGCTAGAACGGTTGATCGGCTTCATCAGCAACACTATCTCCGACGTGATGGAACGCCCCGCTGAACCGTACCTGCCATACCTGGGGGCATTGGCCCTCTTTATCCTCGTCGCCAACATCATTGGGGTCATACCCATCGTGACCACGCCGACCAAGGACCTCAACACGACGGCGGCGCTGGCCATCACCGTCTTCTTTGCCGTCCACGTCTTTGGCATCCGCAAGAAGGGCGTGTGGGGACACATCAAGAGCATGGCCGCGCCGCTGGGCCTGTTTTTCCTGATGCTGCCCCTGGACATCGTCGGCCAATTGAGCCGCACCCTGGCGCTCGCGCTGCGCCTCTTTGGCAACATCGTCAGCTCTGAGCTGATCGTGGACGTCGTGTACGACATAGTGCCCCTGATCGCGCCGCTGCCCATGATCGCGCTGGGCCTGTTCACCGGCGTGCTACAGGCCTACATCTTTACCATCTTGGCCGCCGTGTTCATCAATCTGGCGGTGAGGGAGAACGAGTAACGAAAAGGAGTCTGAACAGAATATGGAATCCCAAACACTGATCACAATCATCGTCATCATTGCATCCGGCGTCGGCATCATGGCCAGCACGATCACCCTGGCCATCGTCGAGGGACGCGCGGTGCTCAAGGCGCTGGAGGGCATGGTGCGCCAACCCGAAGTCGCAAACCGGCTCTTCACGTCCCTCATCGTAGGCATGGCCCTGCTGGAGACGTCGGCGATCTATACTATCCTGGTGATCAGCCTTCTGCTCGGCCTCTTGGGAGGATAACGGATGCTGGAGCAGGCAAATATCGAAATAATCCTACTCCAACTGGCCAACTTTACGATCCTCGCTGTGGTGCTCCATTTCGTGCTCTTCCGGCCCATGATGCGCAAGATGAAAGAGCAAAAGGCCGAGGAAGAGCGCATCGCGCGCGAGGCCGCGCAGGATCGACAGGAGGCAGAGCGGCTGCGCGCCGCGCTGGAGGATCGGCTGGCCGGCGTGGAGGAAGAGGCGACCGCCATCGTCGCGCGGGCCAGGGAGCAGGCCGAGGTCGAGCGGACGGCCCTCTTGCAGGAGGCCGAGGCCGAGGCCGAACGCATCCTGACCGAGGCGCACGCCAACGCCGACCGCATTGGCAGCCAGACGATCGACGAGTTTCAGGACGACCTCCTGGACACGATCCTGGCCATCAGCGGACACGTCATCGGCCAGGTGACGCCGCCAGAGATACACGACGCATTGATCCAGCAGCTCAACGACCGCATCTGGGAGATGGGGCGCAGCGAGATGGAGCGGGTGGAGACGCTGCGCC
>CAZWPV010000381.1:0-3366 GCA_964635485.1 uncultured Anaerolineales bacterium | reverse complement strand
TCTACGCGAGTTGGGCCTCGTTGCCAATCCGGACCATATCTATCTCTATGGCCCCTGGCAGTTGGTGGATGAGCAGGGACAAGCTATCTCGCTTTCTGAGTTTCACCCATCGGTGGGGATTCCCACAGCATTGGCCGGGCGCGTGAAGCGAGTACGTGCGGATGCTGCCCGCGTGGTTTGCGTAGAGAACCTGACGTCGTTCTACGAATTGATACGCTACACAGGCAAGCGGTTGGCAGTATTGTGCTTGTGGGGCAATCCATCACCTGCCTGCCGCCACTTGCTGAGTTGTCTGATCGGGGAGTTGTCCCTAGAGATCCCCCTGTTTCTTTGGGCTGATATTGATTGTGGTGGGCTCAGCATCCTGCTTCAGTTGCGTACGCAGATTTCACCTCGCTTCAAGCCGTACCGGATGGACTGCGATACGTTGGATGCGTACATCCGATGGGCACATCCTTTATCCGCTGGTGACAAACGCAATCTGACTCGCCTGAAACGCCATCCCCTTCTGTCCGACATGGTGACCTTGATTGATCATATGCTTTTGAGAGGCGTCAAACTGGAACAAGAAGCCGTCGTAATTGAATAACAGAATTGTATTCTCTCTGTTGTGCTTTGGGATTGTCGTCACCTTGCTTTGTACATTTTCTCCACGCCAGTAGCTACGGGCATCCTTGTCGGCTTGTTCGGTTGGGATCTATGAGTCGTACGATGGGGGCGCACCTGGGCACAGCTGACTAATGAGATGGTCGCTCCCGGCGATGATGCTGGCGGTGATTGGTTGCATCTGGCCGCCGACCCGCAAGATTCTGACATCATCTATGCTGGCGGAATGAGGGGACTCTACAGAACGACAGACTGATAGCCGAGAAACCAGGCTTAGGTTTTCGCCTTTCTTTCTGCATCAGAGGGCTTGGCCAAGTTACTGCCCAACCCGCAGGGATGTCAAAAACAAGTCGCCTGGCCCGGCGCCAGTCTAAATCGGGCAGTCAGGGTTACTGCACTAGTATTATTGTGTCCACCACCTCTGCATCTACTGCGACTCGCGCAGCGAGTGCTACCAAATCGAGGATTTCGACGGCGAGGTGCTGGTCAAGGCCAACGCCATCGAGCTGCTGCGCGAGGATCTGGCCCGCAAGCGGGTCAAGGGTCCCATCGGCCTGGGGTCGGTGAACGACTGCTACATGCCGCTTGAGCGGGAGGTCAACCTGACCGGGCGGGCGCTGAAGGTGATCGCCGAGTTCGGGTTCCCCGTCCACGTGATGACCAAGAGCGCCCTGGTGCTGCGCGATCTGGACACGCTGGCCGAGATCAGCGAGCGGTATGCGACGGTCAGCTTTAGCATCACCACCGCCGACGATGAGCTGGGCAAGAAGCTGGAGCCGATTGCGCCCCGCGTCTCTGAACGGTTCCGGGCGATGCGCATCTTGGCCGATAGGGGCATCCAGACTGGCGTCTCGCTGATGCCGGTGCTGCCCTTTATCACAGATAGCGAGGAGAACATCGCCGCCATCGTGCGCCAGACCCACGCGCACGGCGGCTCGTGCATCATCCCTTCGTTCGGCATGACCACGCGCGACCGGCAGCGGGTCTATTATTACGCCAGGCTCGACGAGTTGTTCCCCGGCCTGCGGCAAAAGTACGAGCGTGTGTTTGGGGATTGGTATCATTGCCCGGCGAGCAATGCCGACAAGCTGACCAAGGTGTTCTACGAACATTGCGAGCGCTATGCCATCTCGCCGCGCATCATTCCCTACGTGCCGCAGGCAGCAGAGCAGTTGAGTTTGTTCTGAGGGGGGTGACTGCTCAAGCTACCCTCATTTGGATACAGAGAAACACAGAGCAGGCAAAGATTCACAGAGAATGAAGAAAACCTCTGTGTGTCTCTGTGACCCACTCTGTGAGGCTCTGTGTGACGACACCCCGGGTGGTTACTGAGGGGGAGGTAGAGAGCTTTAGTCGTCGGTGGCTGTCGGTCCGTCGTACCGCTGAAGCGTGCCCTCTGCTGCTTTTC
The DNA here is from genome assembly GCA_964635485.1 of uncultured Anaerolineales bacterium. GTDB lineage: Bacteria > Chloroflexota > Anaerolineae > B4-G1 > B4-G1 > JAFGED01. Next base: position 1,352 of record CAZWPV010000381.1, on the reverse strand, counting down.
GCACTCGCTCCACCAATTTCGGCGGCTCCAGCGCCTTGGCCGCCGCGCCGTAGCTCAGCACCCAGCCGACCGCCCAGTCGAGGTTCGTCGTGCCAAAGCGAACGACGATCGAGCCGTCGTCGCCGTCTTCTGCGATCTCCAGCCAGTTGCTGTCCCACTCGCGCACCGATTGGGCGACGCGGGCGTCCAGACGCACGGCTATCCGGTGGGGCGTTTCGTACTGCATCGCGCGCTGCAAGTACTCGCGTGCGTCAAAGTCGCTGGGCATTGTGAACTTTTCCGTAAGCGGCTCGATCTGCTGGATGCGGTCTACCCGGAAGGTGCGCATGTCCTGCCGCAGGCGGCAAAAGCCCGCCAGATACCACTGCCCCCATTGAAAGGCCAGACCGTAAGGTTCGACCACGCGCCCGGTCTCCTCTTGGCGGGCGATCCCGCGGTACGTGAGACGCACGCAGCGCCGTTCGATGATGCATTGACGCAGCGTGTGGATTGTCAATTCCCAGGGCTGATAGTCCCTGGCGGCCAATCTGCCTACGGCAAGGTACTGCTGGAGTTGGGCAACCTCGGCACGCAGGTCGTCGGGCAGGACGTTATCCAGCTTGGCGGTGACGGCAGTAGCCGCGTCGTCGTACGTGTGCCCCCACACATCTCGCACCAGGTTGGCGCCCATGTAGAGCACCGTCGCCTCCTCGGCGGTAAAGATCAGCGGCGGTAGCTTGTAGCCGCGCACCAGCGAAAAACCGCCGTAGCGGCCGCGCTCCGAATAGAGCGGGATGCCCATCTCGTCCAGCATAGAAATGTAGCGATGGACGGTGCGCTCTGAGACGTTCAGCTCGGCGGCCAGCTCGCTGGCCTTCCAGCTGGGCCGCGACTGGAGCATCATGATCATGGATAGCAAACGTGTGGCGACGTTGGTCATATCTTCCTCCTTGTATAAAATACCTCTCACAATCTGTTGAACATTAACAACCTGGCAGCGTGCTTGCGGGAATCGGGTGCCTCGGCGACAATAATCCCCAGTTCGGCGTGAGCCGGACTGCGGACCGACCGGGCAAGTCTGTTCCTCCTTGCCGGACCGGTACTGACCAGGTACAGGTCACGTCTATCTTAGTTTGCCTCCCGGTCTCGCTGGGGATCAACGTCTGACATCGCACGATGCCCCTACCTCCGCCGAGCTGCGGAGTAGCAGGCCGCAGATCATCTCGATGGAGCATGAGGGCTAATTGGCAGCAAGGATGCCGCTCCAGAGAGCACCGGGGCACCCGATTGGACCGCTGGATGCACGCTTAACTTGAAAAGGAGCTATCTCATGAATCGTTTGCAAGTAGGTATCGACTTCAGTCAGAAGAAAG
>CAZWPV010000380.1:0-3384 GCA_964635485.1 uncultured Anaerolineales bacterium | reverse complement strand
AGCCCAACGGCTGCGCTCGCACAACTATCATCCCCCCAGCACCAGCCGCGCCACGGCGACCACGACCATCCCCACGATCACCGCGCCGAAGAAACTGCGCCGCTTCCAGGCCACGAGCAGCGTGGGAACGGCGGCCCAGAGGAAAAGGTTGTCCAGGCTCAGGTCGATCTGTTGGCCGCCGGCCTGCCCCTCCGGGATGAGCAGCGCTGGGAACAGCATCGCCGCCAACACGGCCACGGGCACGTAGCTCAACCACGCCACCACCACCTGTGGCAAGCGCCTCGAAGAAAGCGCCATGACCGGAAGCGCGCGCGGCACGTACGTGACCGCCATCATGCCGAGAATCGCGATCAGGATCGTTTCTTGCTCCATCTCTCCAGCATCACCCCCAGCGTCGCCACGATCACCGTGGCGACGATCACGTTCCACTGCCCCAGACCCGCCAGGAGCAATCCCACCGAAAGCGCCCCCGCCAGCAGGGCAACGGCAACCTGCACGCGATCCCGTATCTGCAGGATCAGCAGCGCGATGAACATCGCCGGCAGCGCATAGTCCAGCCCCAGCGGCTTGACGTCGGCGATCACGCTCCCCAAAAGGACGCCCAGCGCCGTCCCCAAGATCCACGACACCTGCGCCGTCACGTTGGTGGCAAAGACCTCCGCCCGTCCCGGCACACCCTCGGAGGCGAACTGCGCCGAGTGCACGGCGAACGTCTCGTCGGTCAGTTCGTATGCGAAACCCGCCAGGTCGATTTTTCGCCAGTGTTGTAGAAAGGGCGCGACGGCAGCCGAAAAGAGCAGGTGGCGCAGATTGACAACAAAGGTGGTGAGGACAATCGACAGGACCGACGCGCCTCCCGCGAACAGCCCGACGGCGATCAACTGCGCCGACCCGGCATACACCAGCAGCGACATCAGCAGCGTGTTGAGCGCCGAAAGGCCGGCCTTCTGGGCCAGAACGCCGTAGGCCAGCCCGATGGGCACGTAGCCCAACACGATGGGCATGGCGCGCGAGACGCCCGCCGGCCAGCCGCGCCCCGCCGCTTCCGACTGCGCCGGCGGGTTCATAAAGCGCTCCGAATCCGGCCCGCTACCCTGTCCAACTCCTCTCGGCCAGGCATCGCGCCATAGCTCGGCCCAAACCGCAGGCCGAACCCGTCGCCCGCGTAGCGTGGAATCACGTGCAGGTGGACGTGGAATACCTCCTGCCCCGCTACCGCGCCATCGGCCAGGAAGAGATTGACCCCCTCGCACCTGAGGCCGCTTTCCCGCAGCGCAGCCGCCACGCGCTGGCCCATCTTGAACACGTGAGCCCCCGTCTCCGGGTCGAGCTCCGCCAGACAGGCGGCGTGGACGATGGGCACGACCAACACGTGCCCCGGATTGACGGGCCGGATGTCCAGAAAGGCACAGCACACGTCATCCCGAAAAACGACGCTCGATGGCGCTCTCCCCGCCAGGATACCACAGAACACACAATCACCATAGTCAAGTGGAACAAACTGCGATTCGGCCATATCTCTCCCTACAGACAGGATTTACAGGGCCTGATTATAGGCCACTTGGCGGCGAGGTCAAACGCAGGTTGACGAGAGCGCCAGGCGGACTATAATCAACCCAGTCCAACCCAGGAGGTAAAGATGAAAGCGATCGATCTGCGCAGCGATACCGTGACCCACCCCACTCCGGCGATGCGGGAGGCCATGTACCGGGCAGAGGTAGGCGACGACGTCTACGGAGAGGACCCCACCGTCAACCGCCTGGAGCAGATGGCCGCCGAGCGGCTGGGCAAGGAGGCCGGGTTGTTCGTCGTCAGCGGCACGATGGGCAACCTGGTCGCCCTGCTGACCCACTGCGGGCGCGGCGATGAGGCAATCCTGGGGGATCGCAGCCACAGCTACCTCTTTGAGCAGGGCGGAATGGCTGCTCTGGGCGGCATCACCCCGCGGCCTATCCCCAACCAGCCCGATGGCACGCTGCGGCTGGAGGACGTCGAAGGCGCGATCCGGGGAGACAACGTCCACTTTCCGCGCACGCGGCTGGTGTGCCTGGAGAACACACACAACATGTGCAACGGCACGCCACTGACGGCAGACTATACCGCCCAGGTGGCACACCTGGCCCACGACCGCGGCCTGCGGGTGCACCTGGATGGCGCGCGCATCTTTAACGCAGCGGCAGCGCTTGGAGTAGCCGCGCGTGAGATGGTGCGCGAGGTGGACTCGGTGATGTTCTGCCTGTCGAAAGGGCTGTGCGCGCCGGTGGGGTCGCTCCTGTGCGGCGACGCAGATTTCATCGCCGAGGCGCGGCGGACGCGCAAGGTCGTCGGCGGCGGGATGCGACAGGCAGGCGTGCTGGCGGCAGCAGGCGTCGTCGCCCTGGAGCAGCTGACCGAGCGCCTGGCGGAGGATCACCTCCGGGCCAAGCACCTGGCGGAGGGACTGGCAGAGATCCCCGGGATCGGGGTCTCCCCCCCGATGACCAACATCCTCTATTTCTGGCTGACCGAGGAGGCCACCAAAACACCGGAAGAGATCGTCGGCGGCCTGGTAGAGCACAACGTCCTGCTGCTGAGCCGCCTGGAGGGCCGTTTCCGGGCCGTGACCCACTATTGGATCGACGACGAAGGCGTCGAAAAGACCATCCAGGCCATGCGAGCGATAATGTGAAAACTCCCGCCGTGCGCTATGGTACCAAACTCCTATTACAAAGCGCCTAGTACAGAGTTCCTATTGTACGCCATTGCAGGGCGGTATATAATGAAAGCAAAAGATCCGCGTTCTGCAATGGGCGTTGCATCGATAACCTGGGGGTGGGTATAAATGCTGCACGGTTGAACCCCAGGTCGATGCTTGTTTGACCATACCGGCCCATTTTATCGCAAAACAGCGGGCACAGGGGGATTGCACAGGGTTTTCACGTAGTACCATGCCTAAAACTCCCCCCTATCTTTGCAAAAGCATGTGGCCATGGTATAATGAATTTAACCGCAAAAAGTGCTGCTCTTACCAACGGACACCTAAACCGATGAACCCACCGCATCTCCTCAACAAAAAACCTCAAACAAAAGCGGTGGGCACATTACCGGTCCGAACATGACTTCAAACCACTCCGCTATCCTACAGGCGTACAGACGTGAAAAGCCGAAGTTTTATATGCTCGGATCAGTAGTAAGGAGGGAGCGATGAAAAAGCTCATAAAAACCAAGGGCCAAGGCCTCGTCGAGTTCGCACTGATCCTCCCCATCCTGCTGGGAATTCTCCTGGGCATTGTCGAGGCTGCCCTGGTCATCCAGGGGCACCTGGCTGCACAGCACATTGCCCGCGAGACCGCCCGCTGGGCCGTCACGTACCAGCCGCTTCAAGGGGCATGCATAGATAAGGAC
>CAZWPV010000379.1:0-3408 GCA_964635485.1 uncultured Anaerolineales bacterium | reverse complement strand
GTGGACGCCGGGAGGCTCGCCGCCACCGGCAGCAACAAGCAGCCCTGGGATTTCATCGTCGTCACCGAGCGGGAGATGATCGAACAGCTCAAAGTCGCCGCCCAGTGGATGGAGAACGCCGGCGCCATCATCGCCGTGGTGATGGACCCCTCCTCGCGCTGGTGGTTGGAGGATGGCTCCGCCGCCGTGGAGAACATGCTCATCGCCAGCACTGCCTTGGGTTACGGTTCCTGCTGGCTCGAGGGATACACCCTGCCCCGCGAGGAGGAGTTCAAGGCGCTGCTGAAAATCCCCAAGGAGAAACAACTGCTGACCCTGGTGCCCATCGGCGTGCCGGTCGAGTGGCCCACGCGGGAAAAGAAATCCCTGGAAGAGGTCATCCACTGGGAAAAGTTCTGAGCGCCATCCGATGATCCAGATCACGCCCGCCATCGCCATCGACGAGAGCGAAATCGCGCTCGAGTTCGTACGCGCCTCGGGGCCAGGAGGGCAAAACGTCAACAAGGTCGCCACCGCCGTGCAACTCCGCTTCGACGTGCGCAACTCCCCCTCACTGCCCGACGACGTGCGCGAGCGGCTGGGACGCCTGGCGGGGAGGCGCATGACCGAGGACGGCGTGCTCGTCATCGAGGCGCGCCGCTTCCGCACGCAGGAACGCAACCGGCAGGACGCGGTAGACCGGTTGGTCGCGCTGATCCAGAAAGCCGCCCAAAAGCCCAAGCCTCGCCGCAAGATAAAACCGACGGTACAATCGAAACGCCGCCGCCTGGAGGCCAAGCGCCGTCAGAGCGAGAAGAAGCGGCTGCGACAGCCTCCCTCCGAACAATGAGCCAACTCTACGACCTCGACTTTCCCGCGCTCCAATCTCTCCTCGAGAGCTGGGGCGAGCCCGCCTACCGCGCCCGCCAGCTCTGGGAGTGGCTCTACGTCCACCTGGCCGACGACTTGAACCAGATGACGAATCTGCCAAAATCGCTGCGCGAGAGGCTGGCCGGCGAGACAAGCATCGGCGTGCCGGAGGTGGCCGACACGGTGCAATCGGAGGGCGGCGAAACGCGCAAAGACCTGCTCCGCCTGGCCGATGGCGAGACGGTCGAAACGGTGTTGATGCGTTACGAGGATCGTCGCACCGCCTGCATTTCCACCCAGGTGGGCTGCCCCATCGGCTGCGCCTTCTGCGCCACGGGACAGATGGGCTTCCGCCGCGATCTCACCAATGGTGAGATCGTCGCTCAGGCGCTCCACTTTGCCCGCGTCCTCCGCGCGCGCCAACAGCGCCTGACCAACGTGGTGCTGATGGGCATGGGGGAGCCGCTACTGAACTATGACGCCACCCTGTCTGCCATCCGCCGTCTCACCGATCCGCAGGGCTTTAACCTGGGTCAGCGGCACATCACCCTCTCCACGGTGGGGATCGTGCCGGGTATCGAGTTGCTGGCAGACGAAGCGGGTCATCGCGGTGGCCCGTTGCAGATCACCCTCGCCGTCTCACTTCACGCCGCCACCGACCAGCTGCGCGACCAACTGGTGCCTATGAACCGTCGCTACAGTCTTGATGCGCTCTTCGAAGCCTGCCACCACTACATCGAGCGTACCGGGCGGCGAATCAGCTTCGAGTGGGCACTGATCAAGGGAATGAACGACACGCCACAACAGGCTCAAGCCCTGGCCGCCCGCCTGGCAGGGCTTTTATCTCACGTCAATATCATCCCCCTCAATCCAACCGCCAGCTATGAGGGCAGGCCATCTTCCCGCGCCGCATTGGACGCCTTCACCAGAGAGCTCGACCGACGACACATCCCCTACACGGTGCGTCTGCGCCGGGGGATCGGAATCCAGGCCGGCTGCGGCCAGTTGCGCCAGCGCAACCAACACAACATAAACCGAACCCCTTGATTTTCTATGCATTCCGTTGTATCATAAGCTCCTGATGAGCCACCTAATCAAAATCGCCCCATCCATACTCGCCGCCGACTTTGCCCACCTGGCCAAGGAGATTCAAGCCACCGAAGCTGCCGGAGCAGATTACATCCACGTAGATGTGATGGATGGCCACTTTGTGCCCAACATCACCGTGGGGCCACCTGTAGTGCGCTGCCTGCGCCGGGTCACAGACCTGCCGCTCGACGTACACCTGATGATCAGCAACCCGATGCAGCATGCACCCGCCTTTGCCGACGCAGGCGCTGACATCCTTACCGTCCACGTCGAGGGCAACCCACACTTGAACCGCGTCCTCCAGTCAATCCGCGACCTGGGCGTGCGCCCGGCCATCACACTGAACCCGGCTACGCCAGCCTCTGCAATCAGCGAGGTTCTGAAAGATATCGAGATGGTGCTGATAATGACCGTCAATCCGGGCTTTGGCGGCCAGTTTTTTATCGAAAACACATTGCCAAAAATCACCCAGGTGCGAGCGATGCTGGATAGCGCGGGCAACGAGGCGGATATCGAGGTGGATGGCGGCATCGATCCACAGACAGCGGGACGAGTCGCCGCCGCCGGGGCAAATGTGCTGGTGGCTGGCACGTCTATTTTTCAAGCGCCCGAAGGCATCGAGGCAGCGATCAAAGCGATCCGCGAAGCGGCTCAGAGGGGACAGGCGCAAGGCCTGCCTGGGTTAAAATAAAAGGCTCCCACTTGCAGGGAGCCGATCTACCAGTATGCCCCTCCCAAACGAGGAGGGAATAGGAAGGGAGCCTAACCGGTCTTGTTCATCGTCCGCAGACAGCGCGTGCAGAGATACATCCGGCGCACTTGGCCATCGACTTCCACCCGCACACGCTGGATGTTAGGCTTGAACTGACGTTTGGTCGCCTTCTTGGAGTGGCTGATGTTGTGCCCAAACTGAGAGCTCTTGCCACAAATTTCACACTTTGCCATAGGACTCACCTCACTGTAATTCGAAACGGAGCGTATCATACCACAACAAGGGTTTTCACGCAAACGCCAGGGAGGGCAGAGGAATGCCAGAACGGAGACAAAGTTTGGGGCGTATTGAGGTCTCACCCGCGGCCATTGCGAGCATCGCGAACGAGGCGGTGCTGACCTGCTATGGCATCGTTGGCACAGCTAACAGGGACCTGGCCATCGGCATCGTAAATCTCCTATCCCCGGATAGCAAGCGCGGGATCGAGGTACACGTCGACGGCGAATCGATTACCATCGACGTTTACGTGATCATCGAGTACGGCACCCGCATCGTTACTGTGGCCCGCAGCGCGATAAACGTCGTCAAGTTCAGCGTCGAACGGGTGTTGGGAATACCCATCGCCGAGGTCAACGTCCACGTTGAGGAACTGCGTGTCAGCAATACCGACTGAGGAGCGTCGTTTGACAGAGGAAAGGGTACCAACGGCCGGACACGAGTCAACGTACCAGACCATCGACGGCCAGGAGTTCAAGTGG
>CAZWPV010000378.1:0-3409 GCA_964635485.1 uncultured Anaerolineales bacterium | reverse complement strand
TCTCCTCCAGAAAAACCCTTCCCGCGAACCCACCCCGGTTACCCAGTTTTTGCCGCCGCCTGTCCTCAATCTGGGATCGCCCCACGCTCTGCTCCGCCGCCAAAGCATACACAACCTCAAGAACGTCGACCAGTTCCGCTACCTCGCCGGACTCGATGAACTCTGCGACCTCCTCCTGGAGCTTGGCTCTCAATGCACGCTCATACGCCTCGGTATCCAGGACACGAGTGACTGGCTTATCCCCCCTGCGCAAGATGATCTCGGGGATTCGGTCTCTGACCAGCTTGTCGTATTTCATACCGCCTCCCACTATCACTCGGATGGATCCCGGTGCCACGTCCGATCGAGGTTCTGTGTCATCTTGCGTACATACGCTTCCTGCAAATCCACGCCACCATAGTTCGCCAACTTGAGGATGTATGCCAGGCAGTCGGCCAGCTCTTCACCGAGATGCCCTCGCGCTTCCTCGGATGCAGCCGATCCCTTGGCCTTCTGGAGAACACGGATCACATGCACGACCTCTCCTATTTCCTCCGAAAGGTAGGCCACGTTCCTGAGCATATCGAGGTCAAACTCTTTTTCACGATCAAGCGACTCGTGGAAAGCCTGCATGTCCCGCAGGCAAAGCGCGTCCTTGATGAGGTGTTCTTTCATAGACAGACCATCCCCCAGAAAGCCGAACTCGCGATCCGCCAGGGCCAAGTCACACATCACGCATCAATCGTCAAAATCGGGATGCGGCGCGTTCGCTCCCTCCCGGATCACGCGCAGCATCTCGTCGTGGATCAGGCCATTGGACGCCAGGAAGAACTCGCCGGAGAGATAGTTCGGGCCGCCGTCAAAGTCGGTCACCTGCCCGCCGGCCTCTTGCACGATCAGGCTGGCCGCCGCCACATCCCACGGGTGCAATCCCTTCTCCCAGAAGCCATCCAGCCGCCCGCAGGCGACGTAGGAGAGATCGAGCACCGCCGCCCCCGCCCGGCGCACGCCGTGGCTGCGCCGCAGAAAGTGATCCAGCCGCCGAGTGTTGTTGTCGGCAGCGGTGCGGCGGTCGTAGGGAAAACCGGTGGACAGAAAGGCATCCGCCAGCCGCTCGACCGGGGAGACGTGGATGGGCTGGCCGTCGCGCGTCGCCCCGCCCCCGGCGCTGGCGGCGAAAGTCTCGTCCCGTAGCGGGTCGTAGATCGCGCCGACGACGGGCCGCCCTTCCACCAACAATCCCAGCGAGACGCCGACGTAAGGATAGCCGTGGGCAAAGTTGACCGTGCCGTCCAGCGGATCGATCAGCCACATGGGCGGGCCGGGCTCATCCCAAGCGCGCCAGTCGTCGCCGTGGGTCTCCTCGGCCAGGATGCGATGGTCGGGGAAAACCTCGCGCAAGCGCCTGATGATGAGTGCCTCGGCAGTGGTGTCGGTCTCGGTGACGGGATTGACCGCGCCCTTCAACGCAACCTGAGTCAGCGCGGTCTGGGGAAAGTTGCTGCGCACAATCTCGCCGGCATCGTGAGCGACGGCGACGGCAATTTTAAGAATGGTCTTGTAGTTCATGAAATCCTTATCAAGAAGAGATTAGAGATCAGAGATTTCAACCTCGGAGACATAGACATCAGGGCGATGATCGTCGTAAACCGGCAGGTACCGACGCGCAGCCTGGACCTGATATAGATCGATCTCGGCGACCAGCAACTGCTCCCGATCATCGCCTTCGGCCAACACGCAGCCCAGGGGATCGACGATGAACGAGCGACCGGGGAAGACGGTATCCCCCTCCACTCCCACTCGGTTGCAGGCGGCGACGAACAGCTCGTTCTCGATGGCGCGGGTGCGCACCAGGGTGACCCAGGCATCCAGCCGTGTCACTGGCCACTGAGCGGGCACCAAAAAGATCGCGGCTCCCGCCAACGCCATCGCGCGCAAAAGCTCCGGGAAGCGCAGGTCGTAACAAATCGGGATGCCCACCGGTCCCCAGGGCGTAGGGAAGAGCACGGCACGGTCGCCGGGGACGAGGTACAGATGTTCCTGCATCAAGCGAAAAAGGTGCACCTTGCGGTAGCACCCTACCAGTGCACCATCGGGCGCATAGAGGACGGCCGTGTTCGAAATACCCCCTTCGTGTCGCTCCAGGAGCGTCCCGGCCAGGTATAGGCCAAACTCGCGGGCCAGTGCGGCCATCTGGGCAAAGCCGCCCTCTCCCAGCGGAGCAGCCCACTGTTCCGCCCGTTCGAGGTCGTAGCCGTGGAGCCACAGCTCCGGCAGCAACAATAGATCAGCGCCAGCCTCTCGGGCCTGGGCGGCAAACCCCCGCGCCTGGGCCAGATTGATCTCCTCCTGACCAGACCGGATATCCATTTGAGCTAAGGCGATGGTGAGCATCATTTCCGCCACCGGTTGCCAAGTATAATCGATTGGGACAGAAAATCAAATGGAAGCGCGCTCAAGCGCGCGTTACAAACGCCACCTGATTTGACAATTCCGGCTCCCGGCATAAAATGCTGCTGTCGCCGTCCCCCTATGGGAAGGCGTACTAGGAATCGGCATGAAACAGGCAGCAAACTTTGATCAAAAGCTACTCGAGGTCTATGGCGAGCTGAACCGCGACCGGTTGATGAATCTGGTCGTGTGCTACGCCCGCGACCGGCTTGGCGCCGACGGCTCATCCATCTTCCTGCGCGACAGCATCACTGCCCGCTACGTCCTGCGCGGCACCACCGGCCTCCAGGAAAGCACGGGGATGCCGGACGAGCGGATCGAGTACGAGCCGGGAGAGGGGTTGACCGGCTGGATCGCCAAGCATGGCCGCCCGCTGTGCATCGCCAACGTCCAGGACCGCAGGGCGTTGAGACGTATCGCCAAGGACCTGGTGTGGAGCAAGAAATACACCGAGGTCAGCCCGGAACCGGACAAAGCCTACCTGGGCGTGCCGATCCTTTGTAGAGACGAAGAGACCGTGCTCGGCGTGCTGCGGGTATCCGGGCAGGAGCACTTTAACGCACAAGACGAAGCCCTGCTAAAGCAAGTCGCCGCACTGGTGAGCATCGCCATCGAGAACTCGCAGCGCTACGAGCAGGAAAAACGCCGTGCTCGCTACTTTGAGCTACTGCTCGATATCAGCAGCGAACTGGACCCGCGACGTCCCGTCGACGAGATGCTGCGGGTCGTCGTCGATCGTGTCAGAGAGGGTTTCCGCACCGAGGCCTGCCAGATTTACCTGCGCACCGACGAGGACATCCACCGCGTCGCATTACGCGCCGCCAGCGGTCTCCCACAGGAGTTGGTTGGCGAGGTGGTGTACACGGCAGGGGAAGGTTTGACCGGCCACGTCATCGAGAACGGGGCGGCGATCCAGATACGCGAGCCCGCCGCGCTGGAGAGCTGGCACGACCCGTACGCTGCGCAAATCGCTGCGCAT
>CAZWPV010000377.1:0-3426 GCA_964635485.1 uncultured Anaerolineales bacterium | reverse complement strand
GTGGTGAAGGCGTACTCGGCGACGTCGGGTGTGGCGTTGGTCAGGGTGGCCACCAGGGCGGATTTTCCCGCGTTCGTCGGGCCGATGAGCACGACCTGCCCCGCGCCCTCTTTATCGATGTGGAATGGAGAGACCTGCCGGCTGGTGCCCTTCTTGGCCTCGGAGGCCTCTTTGAGTTTGGCCAGCTTGCGGCGCAGGTCGGCCCGCAGGTGGTCCGTCCCCTTGTGCTTGGGGACGATGGCCATCATCTCTTCGAGGTAGCGGATCTTTTCCTCGTTGGTCTGGGCCTCGCGGTATAGCTCCTCCAGTCTGTAATAATCCGGTAGTAGGTTGGTTGGCATGGCTATTGCAATTCGTTGTGTTTGAGATACAAAGGACATCCCCCGCCGCAGATCGGGAACTCTGGACAGTCGTGGCACTTGGCCGGGGCGTATCGCCGCTCGCGCAGGCTCACCGCCAGGTCGTGGTTCCAGATGGCATCCCACTTGTCGCGCAGGATGTGCCCCAGCGGCTCGTAGTAGCTCTGGCAGGGGATGACGGCCCCGTCCGGCTCGACGCACATATTATACCATGCCGCCGTGCACGCCTTGACCCCCAGGTTGAGCTGCAGCGGCGAAAAGGCGCAGTACTGCGTGGGCGTGTACCAGATCAGGCGCAGGCCGTGGCGGTCGGCGGCCTCACGCACGCGCTCCAGCACGGGGCCCAGCTCTCCCTCGCGAAAGCCGGTACCCACCGTGCGCCCTCGCCCGGCGTAGATCAAGCTGTTGCAGGCGAAAGAGTCCACCCCCAGGTCGGCGATGAAGGTCACCGTGTCCTCGATGATGGGGACGTTCTCCCGCGTCAGCGTGGTGTTCGTCGTCGTGTACAGCCCGGCGGCGACGGTGTTGCGGACGCCGGCCACCGTCTCCTGCCACGCGCCGGTGGCGGCGACCATGGTATCGTGCACCGCCTCGGCGTGAGATTCCAGCGTGATCTGCACGTGATCCAGCCCCGCCGCAACCAACTGCTGTACGTAGGCGGGGTCCGAGAGCCGCCGCCCGTTGGTCAGCAGGCCGGTCACCAGCCCCGTATCCTGGGCGTAAGCCACCAGTTTGGCCAAGTCGGGGTGCAGCGTGGCCTCGCCGCCGGTGAAGCAGATGTGCGGGATGCCAACCTGCCACACGCGGTCGATGGTGGCTTTCCAATCGGCGATGTTCATCTCTGGATAATTGGGAGGGCGGGCCACGTAGCAGTGCGGGCAGTCGTTGTTGCAACGGTAGGTCAGCGCCAGGTCCATGCGGTAGGGGGCCGTCAGCGGCATCGAGAAGGGATCGATGCGCTCCAGGTTGAGGCCGTGGATGGGACAGACGTTGCTGTTTGGATCGGCGAGGATGTCGATCTGCTCCTTCAGGCGGCGATAGTCGGCCCGCACTGTGGCGGCATCGACGTGGTAGCGGCGGCGGATCGCGTGCACTGCCTGCTCCTCGCCGACCTCCTCCAAGATGAGGCGCGCGTACTCGATGGCCGTCTGGTTGAGGTGCAAGACGCGTGCGGCGTTGATGGCCAGCAGCCCGTTCCCGTTCGGCTCGACGCGCAGGTGTAGGCGCACCTTGCCTCCGCTCTCGTCGCGCCGTTCGTAGGCGTGCAGGCCCGGCGGGAGCGGGCGGAGCGGCTTCAGGCGGTCACGCAATTGGGTAAGGAAGGACATCGTTTCGGCTGGTGGGGAAACTCCAAGTCTGCTCAAACGCGGTGGGATTGATCCGGCAAGAAGAGAATATCGTCGTATGTATAGCGCTCTCTCAACTGGTGCGGGACAATGCGCCCGTCTCGGTACTCGTACGCCCGGTAGCCTCGCTCCAGCAGGAAGGAGATCGTCTCGTGGCTGCGCGGCGCGCCGGGGACGTCCATATCTCCGACCTCGAGTGACACGACGGGCCTGCGCTCGGCCAGCGTTTCCTGCATGCCTTTCAGAACCTCCATCTCGGTGCTTTCGGCGTCTATTTTGACGAAATCGGGCGCGGCTTGCATTCTGTCTACGTACTCGTCGACCGTTGTCGTTTGCACTTCGATGGTGACCGGATCGGGCCCCCGGATAAGCCCGCCAAAGCGCGCCTTTCTGAAGGAATTGTACGCCGAGTACGTGGGGCCGTAGTCGTGGAACGGGAGCACCGTGCACTCGCAAAACGCCGCGCAGCCGTTGAGAAAGACGTTCTCCCGGCCTGCCGTGTTCGACCTGAGTATGGCGTGCGTGCTCGGTGTGGGCTCGAAGGCGTGCACTTGCCCGCCCGGCCCCACGAGGCGATGGGCCAGCAGGGTGTAGTATCCAAAGTGTGCGCCGATGTCGAAAAAGATTTGGTTCTCGCCCACGTGCTCGAGTACCATCGTCGTCAGGCCCTCTTCGAAGAAGCCATACGCCAGCAGCGACCAGGCGGCGGTGGGGATGAGGACGTTCATCCTGTCGCCCCAGAAGGTCTCTGCCTCGATTGAGAGGTTTTTCCGCCCGGCCAAGGCGATCAGATACTTGCCAAAAGTCGCCGGTAGCTTGCGCGGGTTTCGTACGATCTGATGTGCTATGCTCCCCGAAGCGGCCGCAAGGCTATGCGCCCAGGCCTTGGACAGGGTGCCGTTCTCGTTGTTCATAGCGATAACTGCTCTTGCTGCTACCGGCTATGCAGGGTGAGATTCTACCTGCTGCCCCCGGCGCAGGCGCAGGCGCAGCCGGCGCAGGCGCAGGCACACGCGCAGGCGCAGCCGCTTCCACCACTGCTGCCATAGCTGCGGCCAGAGGGCTTGGGCGGAGGATTGGTCACCTGTGTCACGTCGCTGGTAAAGCCGGTCGCGCTGCGGACGATATTGGAAGCCGTGGACTGGACGCCGGTCACGATCGACGCGGCGAAAGCAGCGCCGGGCAGCGTCGGCAACTGGACGCCACGCCCTGACGGAGCGCGCGAAGTTGCCTTGCCTGTTGACACAGTCGCGGGCCGGACGCGGCTTGTCCAGGGGCGGTAGTAGATCCACCACGGCGGCATGTAAACTGGCCCGGTAAAAGTGCGCCCCATACGGTCGTCGAAATCGTCGTCCAGCATCGTCCACTCCAGCCCTTCGTCAAAGCGTTGGCTGCGCACCTCGGGAGTGTCCGCTGTCTCGACTTGCTGCCAGGCCCGGCGGACGATGTCCTTGTAGTAAGCCACCGTCTCCTTGCGGCTAAAGCCCTTGATCTTGTTGCCGACCTCTTTGACCAGGTCGACCATCAGCTTGCGCAGCTTGGTCTCGCTGAGGGTGCCGTCTTTTTTCACCGTGTCTAGGAATCTCTCTTCGTAAGAGCGCAGCTTTGCCGGGCGCGGTTCGTTGACCTGGACCTTGAGCGGCTTGTCGTCCAGCACCGTCACCGCGCCCTTCTTCAGCAGGCCGAAGAGGATCATCGTCAGCACCTTGTTCAGGGGGGTC
>CAZWPV010000376.1:0-3454 GCA_964635485.1 uncultured Anaerolineales bacterium | reverse complement strand
AAAAGATCTGTTCCCACGGGCCGAAATCCAGGCGGCCGTCCGTGATCGCCACCACCACCTCGCGGCCCATGACCTGCCGCTTCAGGTGGGCGTCGCCGTTGTCTTCGCCGGTTCTGTTGTGGCGGTATCGGCTGATTGGCTGGTGCGGGGCCAGTTCCTCTAACCAGTCCTCGTAATCCTGATGAAGCCCGGACTCGTCGTCGTTGATAAAAACGCTGGCGGTGATGTGCATCGCGTTTACCAGACAAAGTCCCTCTCGGACGGTGCTCTCACGCAGGCAGGTTTCCACCTCAGAGGTGATGTTCAGAAATGCTCTGCGCGTGGGAACGTTGAACCACATTTCTTTGCGATAACTCTTCATAGGTCTTTCCTCCCTCTTGACATCAGTTTTCACAACTATACCACGATGTCACTCCAGCGCCAATTCAGCACAGAGGATTTTGTTAAAAGGGGATTGGGGCAGGCGCGGAGCGCCCGCCCCAATCCCCACTTATTCCCCCCTCCCCTGGGGGAGGGGGTATTTCCTGATTTAAAGATACACCACCACAATCGAGGCTGGGTTATGGAGAAACGCCAGAAAGCGCCCGGGTGTCTGTGACGGCAGCAACAGTAGAGCGGAGCGGTGTGGCGGTTTGCACGGACAAGCACAATAAGGTAGAATGGCGGCCGGCGCTTGCGGCGGGAAGTGGTTCGGGGTAGAATGAGCCACGTTTGTGCTCAAGGGGTGATCAGATGAGAATTGTCCTAGATGCAATGGGTTCCGACAACTATCCAGCGGCTGACGTGGGTGGGGCGGTGATGGCGGCGCGGGAGTGGGGCGACGAGATCATTATCGTCGGCCAGGAGGACGTCATCCGCCGGGAGCTGGCCGGTCGCGATACCGCTGGCCTAAAGCTGGAGATCGTTCACGCCTCCGAGATTATCGAGATGGACGAAGAGCCGGCCCATGCGGCGCGCGCGAAGAAGGATTCCTCGATGCACGTGGGAATGAACCTGGTGCGCGATGGCGAGGCGGACGCCTACGTGACGGCCGGCAACACCGGTGGCGTGCTGGCGGTTGCCACGTTGCATACCCTGCGGCGCATTCCAGGGGTGAAGCGCCCTGCAGTGACCGGTATCTTCCCGCTGCCCGCGGGCGAGGTAGTGATGCTGGATGTGGGGGCGAACGCCGACTGCAAACCTGAATATCTGCTTCAGTTTGCTGTGATGGGCTCGATCTATGCCCGATCTGTGCTGGAGCGTGAAAACCCCCGCGTGGCGCTTCTTTCCAACGGCGAAGAGCCTTACAAGGGCAGCTCGTTGGTCAAAGAGGCGTATGGGCTGTTGGAGCAATCTGGCCTGAACTTTATCGGTAACCTGGAGCCCAAGGAGATCGTTTTCAGCCAGACGGATGTCGTCGTCGCGGATGGATTCTCGGGAAACGTGTTTATGAAGACGCTGGAGGCGATGGCCAAAATGCTGACCGGCTTTATCCGCGACGAGATCAAGGCGGGCGTGGTGACCTCGTTGGGCGGGCTGCTGGCAAAGCCCGCGTTCAAGCGGGTCGCTGCGCAACTTGATCCAGGCGAGGTAGGTGGACTGCCACTTTTGGGAGTCAACGGTGTTGTAATTAAGGCGCACGGGCGTTCCGACGCGCGGGCGATCAAGAACGCGGTCAGGCAGGCGCGCAAGGCCGTGCAGGTTGGCGTGGTGGAGGCAATTCGCAGTGGACTGGCAAAGGAGTAGAGTGGAAAATGAGTGAACGTAAACGCGTCGTCATCACCGGGATGGGGGCTATGACGCCCTTGGCACTGACATTGGAGGAGACGTGGGAGGGGTTGCTGGCCGGGCGTTCCGGCGTCGGACCAATCACAAAGCTCGATGCCTCTCAGTTTCCATCGCGCATCGCGGGTGAGCTAAAGGGCTTTGACCCCCTGGATTATATCAATCGTAAGGACGTGCGTCGCATGTCAGGTTGCTCGCAGGTGGCCGTCGCGACGGCGCAGGAGGCGTTGGCCGATGCCGGGCTCGACGTGCCCCTAGCTGACGGGGAACACGTCGGCACGCTGATAGGGACCGCGGTCGGGGGTTTCGAGCAAGGAATTGACGCGGTAGATACGTTTCGAGAGAAAGGACTGGCGCGGCTTAGTCCATTCACCGGCATTTCGATGCTGACGAATATGCCGTCCTATCACGTAAGCCTATGGGCTGGGGCCAAGGGGCCGATCAACACGGTCGTCGCGGCATGTGCCACGGGCACACAAGCCGTGGGAGAAGCCGCAGAGACCATCCGCCGGGGGGCAGCCGATGTGATGATCTGCGGGGGAGTGGAGGCGTTGATGCATTTTTCTGTGATCGCCACCTTCTGTGCCATGCGTGGTCTCTCTACCCGCAACGACGAACCGGAGAAGGCCAGCCGTCCCTTCGACGCCGACCGGGATGGGTTCATCTATAGCGAGGGGTGCGCGATCCTGGTGCTAGAGTCGCTGGAGCACGCCCGTGCCCGGGGGGCACACATTCATGCTGAGGTGCTGGGGTATGCTTCCTCTGCCGACGCTTTCCACATCGCGCAACCCCATCCAGAGGGGGAGGGAGCGTGCCGGGCCATGCGATGGACGTTGGAGAATGCGGGCCTTTTGCCGACTGATGTTGATTACATCAATGCCCACGGTAGCAGCACGCCGATCAACGATGGTACCGAGACCAAGGCGATCAAGAAAGTGTTTGGCGAACACGCCTATAAGATGGCCGTCAACTCGACCAAGTCTATGATTGGCCACGCGATGGGCGGGGCCGGGGCTATCGAGGCTGCTGTGTGCGCGTTGACCGTCGAGCGGGGTATGATCCATCCGACGATCAATCTGGAGAATCCGGATCCGGAGTGCGATCTGGACTATGTGCCGGAGGGGGCGCGCAAGGCAGACGTGCGGGTGGCTCTATCTAATTCGTTTGGCCTGGGCGGCCAGAACGCTTGTCTGGCCATAGGACGTTTTGAGGAGTAGAGGAGTATGCAGATAGTTCGCAATGAGCGTCACATCCGTGTGAGAAGTTTCATCGGCAAGAACGCACCGCTGGTTGGCATGGGGGCGTTGGTCGTGGGTTTGATTGTCTCGTTCGTAGAGCCGGATCAATTACTGTGGATGGTGATAAGTATGTTGGTGGGGATTGTTTTCTCGGTGATAGGCGGTGCCTTTGCCGAGCGCTATGCAGGGCCGCTCGCGCACCATGATGCGCTGAACGATGTGCTCAAGGGGTTAGGGGGCGAGTATGTGCTCGTGCAATATCTTCTGCCGGTTCCCCACGTCCTTCTGGAGCCCAGCGGGCTGACTGCCCTGGTGGTCAAGTCACAAGCGGGGCAGGTGATGTTTCAGGAGGGGGGCCGTTGGAAGCATAAGCATCCTGGGAAGATATTCCGCCAGTTAGTGGGACAGGAGGGTGTGGGAGCGCTCGACCTCGAGGCCGAGCATCAGGTGGA
>CAZWPV010000375.1:0-3472 GCA_964635485.1 uncultured Anaerolineales bacterium | reverse complement strand
TTGCAATTGGGATCGTAAAATCCAACCTGATCAAAAATCTTTCTCCGAAAAGCATTTCCGTCCCTGCGATCAGGTGGTCACGTGGGAGACCACCGGGGGGGGCATTACGCAAAGCGGTTTGTACACTGCCAGCGCCGACCCCGGCGATTATGTCATCACGGTCACCGGGCGCGACTCGAAGCAGACGGCTACGGCCGTGGTGCACGTCGTCGACTGCACGCCGACGCCTACCTACATTCCTACCATCGCCCCGACGCAGACGCCGGTGCCTCCTACGGCCTCCCCGGCCCTCGATCCTCAGGGGGATGTGGAGAATTACGAGACCGAAGCGCCTGCCGCCGCAGTGCCGGCGGGTGTAGACATCCAGTCCGCTAACGTGCAACTGGATGATCTGCACGTGGTACTTCAGCCCGCTGCCGAGGATGTGCCGGAAGAGTTGGCGGGATGGGCCACGGAGGGCGAGGCGTTGGTCTGGCTCTCTCTCTACGAGCCGATTCCCGACCCACCGGTGGTGACCACGCGCTGGATCTTTGTCCTGGATTTGGATGGCAATGTGACTACAGGGCGTTCGCAGGGTACCTTCAAAGTCGATAGGGGGCTGGGGAACGAAGTGGTCGTGTTGCTGACTTATGCCGCCGGTGCCTACGATATTGAGGTGTGGGTCTGGGATAATGCATCCGGCCTTTTGGTGGATGGCCCTGATGGGGTGCGCTACAAGATCAGCGATTCACGCACGTTGGTCGCGCTGGCCTTGCCGCTGGACGCCTTCACGCAGGCGGTGCTGCAGCACAGCGGAGTGACGGTGGACCTCGAAGCTGTCAAGGGGAGGGCGGCTGTTGATACTTTTCCCGCCGATCCGCGGGTGATCGACTACTACCCCAATCCCTAGGGTTCCGCTTTGGACGATCCAAAAGAACAGGGGCCAGCTAATCCAGCTGGCCCCTGATTTTCTTTGGGAGAGACCTTCCGTGGCTTCTATGGCGACCAGGCGGGGGCCACGTCGTCGGCCGGGTTGCTCGTGAGATTGACGGGATTGGTTCCATCGGCGTCCATCCGGTAGATTTCCCAATCGGCGGCATCGACGCTCGTGATGAAAGCGATGTGCTGGCCGTCGGGCGACCAAGTGGGGAATTCGTCCCAGGCGATGTGATGGGTGAGCCTGACCTGATCGGTCCCATCGGCGTTCATGACATAGATTTCGGTGTCCAGTTTCCCGACCGCTTCGTCGTCCGAGAAGCTGTCGCGGTCGGAGGTGAAGGCGATGCGCGTGCCATCGGGCGACCAGGCGGGGTCCTTTTCGTTGGAGGCGCGATCAGGAGATTCCTCGTCAGGCTGTGACGGAAAGCGCGTGAGGTTGATTTGTTCGGTCCCGTCGGCATTCATCACATAGATTTCTGCGTCCCCGTCGCGCTCCGAAACAAAGGCGATCCGTGTGCCATCTGGCGACCACGCAGGTCCCCAATCGTGTGACTCGTTATCCGTCAGGCGGATGGGGTTCGTCCCATCGGCGTTCATCACCTGGATCTCACTGTCGCCGTCCCGCAGCGACGAGAAGGCGATGAGCGTTCCATCCGGCGACCAGGCTGGGTCGCCGTCAAACCCTGGACTGTCGGTGAGGCGGACTTGGTCGCTCCCGTCACTGTTCATCGCATAGATCTCGACGTCGCCGTCGCGATCCGATATGAAGGCCAGGCGGCTTCCGTCGGATGACCATGCGGGGCTTTCCTCCATCGCCGGGTTGGAGGTCAGTTGGATCTGACCCGTCCCGTCGGTGTTCATCACATAGATGTCGAAATCGCCCCCGCGATCCGAGGCAAAGGCGATCTTGCCGCTGCCGGTGGGCGCGCGGGTTGGGGTGGGGAAAGCGGTTGGCGCTATCTCGGGTGTGTTGACGGGAAGTGGTGTGAATGTGGCGGGGAGAGTAGCCGCAGGTGTTGTTGCCTCCGTCGTAAGTAGGGGCGTTGGGGCCTGAAAAGTTGGCTGCGAAGAGGGCTGCGAAGAGGGCAGCGAAAGCGTGTAGTAAACCGCGATGCTGGCCAGGGTCAACAGGACGACGCCGGTGACGGCGCCTAGAATGGTGACTATGGTTATCTGTGACTTGTTCATGGGTTTCTTTGCAGTGCAGGACGATCAGGCGATAGCAACTGCTGCTAACGTATCAGGTCTGGCCAGACAGGAGATGGGAGCCTGCTCGGCTTGGACCGTTCAATCCAGGCCGAGCACAAAAGCAACTGGCTCCAATTACGCTATTCTGGTGTGGTCTCCACCACCGGCGTGATCCCAGGACCGGGGATGACGATAGTCGGCATTACACCTTCAGGCGTGAATATGATCTTGTCCGTCGCCTTGAGCGCCGACGCGTTCGCCAGGATGGTCTGCAGGTACACGTACTCTGGGTATTGGCTGTACAGTTCCGCCAGAACGAGTTCCTGGGCCAGCTCGGCGCGGGCAGCCTCCGCAGCAGCCTCTGCGCGTGCCTTGTTGATCTCTAGGTCTTTTTGTGCGGCGAGTAGGTCGTTTGCCTTTTCGGCCTCAATCACGGCGCGTTGTGCCTTGAGACGTTCCTCCTCCAGTTTGGCGAGGGTCGTCTTCTGGCGCACTTCCTCCTGCTGGCGGGCCAGCTCAACCCGGATGGCGCCCTCTTCGCGGGCCTGGTCTGCTGCGGCTTGCTCCTTGGCCTTGATGGCGTCCTGTTGGGCCAGCTCGGTGTCCAGGCGGCTCTTGGTGATCGCGTCCAGGCTGGCTTGCACCTCTGGCGATAGGATGATGTTGGGCACGGCGACGTTCTTGACGTCCAGGCCATAGCTGGCGGCCAATTCGCTGAGCTGGGTGTCGATGCACACCCGTAGCTCGTCGCGGGCGGAGCCGATCACGTTGTCGTTGAACGTGCGGTCTCCCACGCACGATTTCATCGCCTGCAGCGTGAGGTTTTGGATGCGCTCCAGCAGCGCTGTGTCGCTCAAGTAAAGTTGCCGGTACGTGGGCCAAAGCTCACGCAGCTTGTCCGTTTGACCGATATTGGGCCGGAACACGTCACCGCTCACCTTGAGTCCCACACGCTGCCGGTCCAGTGTGATGACTTCGGGATCTTCGAACGCGAAGGGTACGCCTTCGCTGGAGACTTTTTCGAGCCTGGCGTACAGGGCGACGTCGCTATATACGCCCGGCCCCACGATTTCGTAAATGCGGCCACTCCGGAAGCGGACGCCCACTTCCTGCTGCTCCACGCGGACAAGGAAGTAAAAGTGTTGGCCCGCAAGCACAAGCACGAGTATTAGGGCAAAGACTATTGCTGCTGCAATGACTATCGACTTGATCAGTGATCCACGTTTCATCTTTTGACTCCTCCTGTTTACGAATTGAGTTTGCTACGTATCGTCTCAATAATCCGGGGGGGGGGGGGGGGGGGTGTGGGGGGGGGGGGGGGCCGCCCAACCCCCCAAAAAAAATGGTTTTTTTTTATTTAAATTTT
>CAZWPV010000374.1:0-3480 GCA_964635485.1 uncultured Anaerolineales bacterium | reverse complement strand
TGAGCCCGTCATCGTGGTCTCTGTGACCGATAAAAAGCCTGCCTTCCTAATGACGCCGGAGGACGTGATACCGGCTGAGTTGGATGGGGTGCCGGTGGACGTTCAGACTGTCGGCAAGCTGAAGGCATTTTAGTTAAAGGAGGGAATGACGATGGTGATTGCAGAACTGGTAGCTCAGGCGAAGCAGGTCAAGGAAGCTTACGTTTTCGATTTACTGGGCAAGCGCAATGTCGTGGGAGTGGGCCTAGGTTACAAGATCAGCCAGGGGGTCAATACAGGGCAGTTGGGGCTTGTCATCTCGGTCACGCACAAGGCGGATGCGTCTGCACTGGCGGCGGAGGATCTGGTGCCACAGGCGCTCAACGGTCTCAAGACGGACGTGGTAGAGACGGGGATATTCCGCGCCCTCGACGTGGATCCGCGCGGCCAATGGCGGCCCGTCGTCCCGCCCGGCGTCTCTATCGGGCATCCTGGCGTCACCGCCGGCACCTTCGGTTGCCTGGTGCGGCGGGGAGGCGAGGTCTTTATCCTGTCGAACAACCACATCCTGGCCGACGTGAACGAGGGCAAGGCGGGAGATCCCATTCTCCAGCCAGCCGTGGCCGATGGTGGCACGGCCGACGACCGCGTCGCCACGTTGGCCGACTACGTGCCCATCGACTTTGGCACCTCCGAGCCGGAGTGCTCTATCGCTGAACTGATCACCAAGACGCTGAATTACGTCGCCGGCGCGTTTGGGTCGAGCCACGAGCTCCAGGCGGTGAAAAAGACGCCGGGGGTCAACCGGGTCGACGCCGCGCTGGCCCGGCCTCTTTCGCCGGATCTGGTGACGAACGAGATCCTCAACGTCGGTGCGCCGGTCGGCGTGGGCGAGGTCACTCTGGGGATGGCGGTGCAAAAGATGGGGCGCACCACCGGCTATACGACGGGCAGGATCACACAGATCGACGCCACGGTGCGCATCGATTACGAGGGGCCGTCGGCCCTTTACACCGGTCAGATGATCGCCAGCCCGATGAGCCAGGGCGGGGATTCCGGTTCGGCGGTTCTGGATATGGACAAGCGCGTCGTGGGTCTGCTCTTTGCCGGCTCCGATGCCGCCACGATCATCAACTCCATTGACGAGGTGTTCGCCGCGCTGAACGTGGAGCTGGCGCTGTAGGCTACGGAACCTCCCGCGGGTTTCAAACCCGCGGGAGGTTTTTCATGGCAAGACCCCTAAGTACGTTCCGATCAGTTCGCTCGTCCCCAGAACGTGCCCCTCCATCGCCGTCAGCACTTGCTCCCGCTTTGCACCTGGACTTAAAACTAGCGGCGTATCCAGCGCGTAGAGAGTGAAGGCGTAGTGGTGTATCTCGCCCTCGCCAAGGAAGGGACCGACGTAGCCCAGCATCTCGTTGCTGTTTGTCCCCTGTAGCGTCCCGTCCGGCAGTTGAGGTTGAGCGATGATGCCTTCCGCCAGGAGGGTGGCGGTGGGTGGGATGTTGTAGACCACCCAGTGGGTGAACGAAAACTCCAGGTCAACCATCGTCAGGGCAAAGCTGCGCGTGCCTTCGGGCGCGTTGACCCAGGTCAGTGGGGGAGAGACGTTATCCCGGAAGAACCCGTATCGCTCTGGGATCTGCCCCCCTGGCTCAAAGGCGCTGCTGGATAGGATGAGGGGCAGTGGCGTGGGCGTGGGTGTTGCGGTCGGCTTGGGTGTGGGGGTGGGTGTTGGCGTCGGCGTAGATGTGGGGGATGGGGTGAGCGTGGGTGTCGGCGCGTGGGTGAGGACGGGCGTCCGGGTCGGCGTGGGTGTGGGTGGCGTCAGCAGGCCGCTGCCGCCGATCACCATGACGCCGAATACCACCACGGTGGCTGCGACCAGCGCGACGACGGGTAGCGGTATTTCATTCAGCTTTTTCATAGCCTCTCCTGGCGAAAGGTGATAGGTAGGGCAAGGAGATACCTTCTGACGAGCCGCGCCGGGTCAGGGGCAGAGCCACCTCTAAGGCGTCTCGCCAAACCGTTCCCAGGTTCCATCGTCAAAGAGGGCATAGATGTAGTGCAGTCGCTGGCTCCAGAGCAGTGTTCCATGTTCAAAATCCTGGAACGCTGCATTCACTCCTTGCTCTTCCTCGGTGGCGTCGCCCAGGCCTGAACGGACACTTGGATGGTCGCACCAAACTTTCCCGAACCCTCGGCGGGGACCGTTGGGCGGGGTTGCCTGGGGGCAGGAGAGTACGTCCATCCCTTCGACCCAGGTATCTTCGTACCTCTCCCACGTTCCCTCGGTCTTGTCAGATCCTCCCCCGTAGTACAGGACGTACATGTAGTTGGCGGGTGAGCCCTCGTTGTTGCGCCAGTACATATAGCCGTGTTCGAAGCGCTGGTCGGCTATCCAGCGGTTCACCGCCGGGTCGTCAGTCGGAGCTCCCAACGTCCCTCCTGCGCCGCCCAGCGCGTTCCACACGCCATCGAGGGGCGGGGGAACGTCAGGTGTCGGCGGGGTGACGGTGGCGCACACCATGCCGCACCCGCCGGTGCACAGGCCGGGACAGATGGCCACCTCTCCTGACGGGCAGGTTGGCGGTGTGCACATAGGACCTGGCAGGGGGGTGGGCGTGAGTGTGGGTAGGGGCGTGTTTGTGGCTGGCGCCGGTACCACGATCTTGACCCAGATGGCGCCGCCGAAGAAGGTGCCCTTATGGTCGCGTAGCTGCCACTTGCCCTGGTAAGTGCCAGGTGTGCTCGGCGCTTTCAGGTTCACGCTGATGTCGACCTCGGCACCGGGAGCCACCGGCGCGGTCACCGGCACGTCCGGCGGCCCGTCCATCTGGTCGCCGGAGCTAAAGACCAGCTCGGTGCCCGTCTCCCAGGTGCAGGTGCCAGAGTTGCGCATGCGCCACACCTTGACGAAGGTTGCGCCGGGGCTGAACGTGGTGCCATCAGGGATGGTGACGTCCTTGACGAATTTGGCGTTGAGCGTGCAGTCGCCGGGGCCTGGGACGTCGGGGACGGGGGTATCTGTAGCGCCGGGGACATCCGTGGCGGCGGACGGTTGTGTGGGCACTGCGCTGACGTCTGCCTGGGGCACGGCGGTGGGAATTTCCGTGGTCCGCTGAGGCGGGTTGCAGGCCAGTGCAGCCAGCACCAGCACGAGGGCGGCAGTCGTAATCATCACCACACGTTGGGTTTTCATTTTCCTTCCTCCATTTCATGGGCTGACGGGGTGTGGGAAAGCCCACACCCCTGATCTTGATTGGATCAAGCCTCTTGAAGGCTCTCAGCCTTCGCAAGGCTCTTGCTGCGCTATGGCATCGTGTAAACCACCTCCAGTTTGTTTGGCCCCGTTCCCTCTACAAAGATGATCCCATTGCCGATGCCGGGGTCGTAGGTGCTGTTCTCGAAGGTGATGCGGAGCTGAAAGTCGGTGCCATCTGCCAAGTCGTCGGCCACCTGGTCGGTCCACTGGGCGCCGTCCCACCAGCGCTGCTCGTG
>CAZWPV010000373.1:0-3483 GCA_964635485.1 uncultured Anaerolineales bacterium | reverse complement strand
CGATTCATCCCTCCGCGCGGGCGGTACATCCCCGTTTCCCATTCGCTGATGGTCTGTTGGCGCGTGCCCAACTCCTCGGACATCTGCTGCTGGGTCAGCCCCAAGTGCTCCCGCAGCGCACGAATGGACTCGGCGTCCCATCGATACGTGACTTTGCGCCTGCTCATCCCAAAGCTCCTTAGCCGATTGTACCCGTCTCCAACGTCAGCGTCAAGCCCGGCGTCACCCGTCACCGCGCACCAACAGTGGCAGGTAAACACGCTTCACCGGCCACAGGCCCAGCTCCGCATACGTCTCCACGTACACCTCCCCACCCCGCGGCCAGGTGAACGTCATGATACGCATGTAATCCCCACTCTCGATCAACAGTGTGTAAGTCTGCTCGGCGCGGACGGTAGCGGTGAACGCGTGGCCCGTCGTCGGCGTGATGACATCCCGACCGGCCTCATCCAGCAATCGTAGCGTCACCTGCGTCAGCGTGATCTCGCTGGTCGGGCTAAAGACGCCATCTTGATCGTCGTCCGCGAAGAAGGTGGTGGCGCTGAAGTAGAGCGACCTGGGCAGATCGACTGTGGTGTGGGCCTGAGCCTCATTGGGCCAGGGCTCGCGGTGGCCGACGCCATCCACGGCCCGGCAGCGAAAGTAGTAGGTGTGACCGTCCTCGCCCGTGTACTGGCCGGAGGGCGAAGGCGTCATCTGCAGCCAGTCCTCCCACGCGCCGCTTTCCCCATCGCGCACCTGCACGTCGTAGGCCCACACCCCGGACTCGCTGTCCCACCCCTCCCAGGTGACGGTGAACGTGGTCGAGTAGACCAAATCGGGCAGCAGCTTGACGGTGGAGGTCGGCAGCTCGTTCAGCGTCTCCGCCTCGATCACGATGAGCGGGTCGCCGCCGATGATGGTGTCGCCGGGATCGGAGACCAGGTTGGCCGTCGCGCCGGGTAGTGTGAATGTGTGGACGCCACCAGTTGGAGTAACGGTGCTGGTATTGCCCCAACGGTCCACCAGCGTGGCGGTGACGGCCGCAGCAGGCCGCACGTAGACAGTGGTGGTGGGGGTCTCGTTCCACAGCACGTCGACCCGCCCGCGCGGCGTATCCCACAGTGTAACGCGCATGAAGGAGCCCTCCGCCTTGCGGGTGACGAACGTGGGCGTGACCAGGTAGGTCACGGCGACCCGGTAGGCAGTGTAGGACGGGCGCAGGGATTTGTCGTTGCGGATCAGGCCAAAGTATTCCCCCATATCGGCATCGTGGGTGCGAAAGAAAAAGTAGCGCTCGACGCCCGAGGCCCAGGCGTTGGCGTAGGATTGGATCACGTAGGCAGCGGCCTCGTCTTGCGTGGCAGCATAGTCGTATTCGCTGGGGTCTGGGTCCACCGAACCATCATTCCACACCGGCACACCGGTCTCGGTGAGCCAGATGGGGTGGTCGCCCACGTTGTAGGCGCTCATGCCGCTGCGAATGTTGTTAATCTCATTGTAGATGCTGGAGGAACGACTATACAGGTGAACAGACATCACGTCAAAAAAGTGGTTGTTCGCTGACGCATCCGGGTCCGAGTCGAGTTGGTCCAGCACCCACCAATAGTAATTCGTGTTCCACCAGTAATGCAGCCCGCCGAAGAGCACGGTGCAGTCAGGGCAGGCCGCCTTGGTCGCCTGGTAGCCCACCTTGAGAAGCTGCGTGTAATCGGTGGAGGTGCCGGTCCAAAAGTAGGTCCACTCCGGCTCGTTCCACATCTCCCAATGCTTCACCCGGTCGCCGTAGAGGGAGACGATGGTGTAGACGTAATCGCCCCAGTGGTTGTTGGGATCGTCCCAAGGAAGATCGAGGCCCTGCGGCGGAGAGGAGGCGGCGGCTACGCCGCCGTTGGCGCTCGTAACGCCCGTATCGAGCTGGGCGTCACGCGGCTCGGGGGCGTACCAACCAAAGGGCCGCTGGTCGAAGGACTGCCCATCTAGGCCCAAATCCGCCTGCGTGGCGGCCCAGTCGGGCGTCCAGAGAAGAATACCGACCACGTTGATCTCGGCAGCGTCCAGGTCATCCACCAGGGTATCGTACGCAGCAAGCTGCGTGGGACTGAAGTAGTCGTTGGCAGGCTCCAGCCTGCGCCAGTCAAAGTCGAAGCGATCCCAACGCGAACCGGCATCGTAGGCCATCTGGAGATAGGGACGCTCGCTGCCCTCGTGATAGAACGAGTAGCACGCCCCCGCCCGCCCGTCGGTCTGCCTGATCGGCGGCAGCGCGGCATCGGTGGGACCGGCCAGGGCGGGCAAAGCCAGCGCCAGCAGAACCCCCAGCGCGCCGCCAAAGAGCAAAGGCACGAAAGCAATGATCGCTCGTCTCATCCTCACCTCGTCCTCCAGTATAAGCAAGATGG
The DNA here is from genome assembly GCA_964635485.1 of uncultured Anaerolineales bacterium. Taxonomy (GTDB): domain Bacteria; phylum Chloroflexota; class Anaerolineae; order B4-G1; family B4-G1; genus JAFGED01. Next base: position 1,102 of record CAZWPV010000373.1, on the reverse strand, counting down.
GCGCACGTGTCAATGAGATGATGGTCAGGGTCTGCTTTTGCCTCTTCGCGCATTGCGGATATAATAGTCGCATCCCGAACCCAGCGAGGTGACGATGTCAGAAAAAGAACCCAAAACCCCGTCCAAAGCCAGCCTGCGCACGCTGCCGCGTAACGTGTGGGCGGTCAGCCTGACCAGCTTCTTTATGGACATCTCCAGCGAGATGGTGATCCCCATCCTGCCCCTGTTCCTGGCCGGCCAGGGCGTATCGAAGACGGCCATCGGCACGATCGAGGCGGTGGCCGAATCGACGGCCAGCCTGCTCAAGGTATTTGCCGGATGGCTCTCCGACAAGCTGCAGGGGCGCAAGTGGCTGGCGGTGGCGGGCTACGGGCTTTCGGCACTGGCCAAGCCCTTTTTCTACCTGGGCAGCGTCTGGGCGATCGCCGGGGCGCGATGGGCCGACCGGGTGGGCAAGGGGGTGCGCACCGCGCCCCGCGACGCGCTGGTCGCCGACTCTATCGACGAACGAAGTCGGGGGTTGGCCTTTGGTTTCCATCGCGCCGCCGATACCAGCGGAGCCGTACTGGGGCTGCTCATCGCTCTGGGTACAGTCTGGCTGACACAGCAAGGCGCGGAAAAACTGGGCCTCTCGACGTTCCAGACCATCGTGCTGATCAGCCTACTACCCGCGCTGCTGGCCGTGATCTCGCTGGCCATCATCGCCCGGGACGTGACAGTGACCAAGACGCGAGAGCACCCGCGCATCACCTTTCGCGGGTTGGGCAGACGCTTTGCCACATTCATGCTCATCGTCGGCATCTTTGACCTCGGCAACTCGTCTGACGCCTTTTTGGCGCTGCGCGCCGACAACCTTGGCGTAAGCACTATCGGCGTGATCGGGATGCTAATCACGTTCAATCTGGTCTACACGCTGGTCAGCACACCGGCGGGATCGCTCTCCGACCGCATCGGGCGGAGGCGGGTGATCATCGGCGGCTGGTTGGTCTATGCGGCGATCTACCTGGGACTGGCGCTGGCCAAGACGGGGTGGCACGTGTGGGCGCTGTACGCCGTCTACGGCGTCTACTACGGCCTGGCCTACGGCACCACCAAGGCGATG
>CAZWPV010000372.1:0-3492 GCA_964635485.1 uncultured Anaerolineales bacterium | reverse complement strand
AAGGTACGAGAGGGCCGAGTATCTATCAGGCGCGACGACTACCCGATCCGTCCTAGAGACATCGTATTGTACGACGGGGAGAAACACGTCGTGAAGGGAATGTGCAGCTACGGAAAACAGGTTGCGCTGTACGTGAAGGACGGCAAGCCGTGGTACGTTGCGACGAGCAAGGTCGTGTCGCTGAGAAAAAGGAGAGGGTTATGTGTTGTCGTTTGAGAAAGCCAAAACAAGAAGACCCAATTCCCCACCACCCCTAAAGGAGGCGGGCTCCCTTGGGCCGCATTTATGGTTTGACACACTCTCTCAACCTTCCCCACCGCCGCTTGCCTCTCTCACGCGACCGGCGTAGCACACAGGCTTACGTGCTGCGCCGGTCTGTCATACATTCCGCATACAAACCGCATAAGGAGAAAAACCAATGAGAACACATGCAAATCGAGGCCGTTTCTTCGAGGAGTATCTTCAACGCCTGCACGCCCGTTACCGCGAGGAGGGCCACGCCCGGATCGACTTCATCCCCACGCCGACCCGGTCTCATAACGGTCGGAATGGAGTGTCTTGGGTGCCGGTGCGCAAGGGGATTGTGGACTTTGTGGGCGTGCTGGCTGGAGGTCGCTTCGTGGCCTTTGACGCCAAGAGCACGCGCAACACCTGCTCGTGGCGGGTCAAGACCAGCCGCCGCTCGCCGTGCAACGACGCCTCGCATCAGTGGGATTACCTGTCGGAGGTGCACGCGCTGGGCGGGTTGGCGTTCTACCTGATCTATGCCGAGACGCTGGATCGGGTGTTCGTGGCGCAGATGCCTTTTCTGGTTCAGGAGAGACAGGAGTTCGCCAATCTGATTGAGGTGCTGAAGGATGAGAACGGGTGGTGGGATTGGCTACGGGCGGTGGAGGAGGCTGGCTGCTGATCCACGCGCCGGAACATGGAGGCGCTCAATAACCGACGAGAGAGTCACTCTTTGGGTGGGCAGTTACGATTCTCATAGTTAAATAGCAGAAATTGGGAGAACAGCGCCGGTTGCGATGGATGTAAATCCTCGCAACCGGCGCTGTTTGTGTCCTACGCAAGCGGTCGGGACAGGAGCCCAACGCCTCTGTTGGGCTGAGGCCCAGCGGCCCTGGGATCCTGTCCTTGCAACAAGCATATCACCGAGGAGGTCTCTATGAAACAACTATCGCTCCAGTACGAGCCGCTGGCAGTAGTCGGAGACGTGCACGCCTGGTGCGCCGCGTACGCCTTCGATGTCCACAAGGGTCTAGTTTACGCACACTTTGTCAGTCGTACCAAGAAGGACGGAGAGAGCGTGCGCGACTGGCTCATGACCGCTGAAAGCGGCGGAGTCACTCTAGAGAACAAGGTCATTCTGAAACGGCAGACTGACATCGTCATTCCCTGGAATGGAGATGTCGGCGTCATCGATCCCAAGGCCCGCAAGCGTGGATCGGTCCGGTATCGAGCCGCGTACACGCCGCATGGGCCTGATGCCATCCGCACGGAGGTTGGCTACGAGACCATCGTCGTGCACCGGGATGCGACTATGACTGGCATCCAGGCAAATCACAACGCATACGTCCTGCGCTGGCCGTCCGATTCCGACGAGGTGTTCGAGGCGCGCTTCCTGCGACTGTGGTCACAGGCGACCTGTCTGCCTCGCAAGGAGGAGGGCTGCTGGTTCAGTGCACTGTGGAAACTCGGCCAGAGCCTGCTCCTGATCGAGCCACTCGAAACCCACGGCTGTCGCGGCTGGCGGCTCGATCCTCGTGGCACCCTACCGGGAGGTAAGTCAGGGTGGGAAAGTGTGCTTGAGCTAGCAGTCACCATGGGAGACGAGATTGGAGGGCAATGAAGATGAGCATTCCTGTACGTGAGGCAGAGTGGCTGGCCGCCCTGCTGCACATGACTGGCAAAGGTGCTGTTGGCGTAGCCCATCCCCACTGTGGTGACGGCGCGGCCGTCACCGCGCTGCGGGATGCGTTGTCTTGTGAGGTTCACACGTATGCCTGCGAGCCGGATGAGGAATCAGCAGCCCTGGCTGAGGACGCGCTGGACGAGTGCCTGTGTGCCAGGTATGACACCCTGCGCTGGCAGAGTGGCATCGCTCAGATTCTGCTGCTCAACCCACCCAGGACTGACGGCAAGGGCGAGCTGGCGATGCTCCGCGAGATGCAAGATGTGCTCGCAAAGGATGGAATTCTACTGTACATCCTGCATCAGAGCAATCTCACGCACTCGATTGCAACCAGATTGGCGACCCATTTCGACGTGCTAGGCATCCATCCCATCGGTGACCCCGCCGGGCGTGTTGCCGTCATCGCACGCAGGCGCGAGAAGAGGCTGGATGACGAAGTGAAGGCGCAGTTGATGGCCATCGGCAAGGGGGCACCATCCGGAGCTGCCCTGTGGCATCGGCCGTCACAACCCATATCGGTTTCGGCGCGAGGGCACCGCGAGTTCCACCTGCGGCGCAAGGAACCCACGCCGGAGGATTTGGCGGCCGACGCCGCGCGATTCGGCGCCTGCCAGGCAGGTTGGTGGCGCGAGGCCTTTCTGGAGCCACCAGTGTATCGTAGCAGCACACTGCTGCCCCTGCGCGACACGATGGTCGCTCAACTGATGCTGCTTGGGTTCGTCGACAACCAGGCCATCGAGTACGAAGGTCATCACTATCTCTTCAAGGCCTTTTACGGCATCGTCGAGGAGAGCGTGACTACCCGGGAGGACCTGTTGCGCGACCAGACGGTGGCCATCGAGCGCCCGGTGCAAGGCGGGAGGCTGCTCTCGCTCCAGACCGGCAAGGTGCGTGTGCTTGATCCGCTTGGAGTACTGCACCTCGTCCGTTCGCAGCCCGAGGTATTCATCAAGGCTGTGACCGACCACGTACCCGCCCTGCGTCCGCAATTGAGATTGGACCCCTGGGAAGAGCAGGTTCTCGGCCTGGTCTACCGCTACAAGCGGCTCCCAGGCCGAGCAGAGGAAGGTCTCACCTTCGTCCAGAAAGTCGCGGCCGCAGCGGGCGCCGAGGCTATCGACAGGCGACTGACCCGCGCCGTGTGCTTGAACGAGGACACAGGGGCCGGGAAAACCGGGCAGGCCTTCGGCGTTGCCCTGTGTCTCCAGCGTCGTTACCTGGAGCGAGGCGACTACCAATGGTTCGCAGAGCCTGACAGACGTGGCGGCAACCGCCGCCGGCGACTGCGCATGCACGCCTGCGGCGGACCGGAGCGGGCCTGGATGGCCAGTTATCGCCACGCCAAACCGTTCTGTATTGCCGTGGCGGCTCAGCCCCACGCGCTGCACAAGATGGCACGTGAGGCAAAGGACTGCTTGCCACAGGCCTTTGTCTACGTTGCCAACCGCGTCGAGGATGTGGAGCGCTTTGTCCGGAAGACGAAGGGTATGGATCATCGTGCCATTGCGGTGCTGATCGTGCCCAAATCGATGAGCAAGCTCGGTTGCGGGTGGATCAGCGCCGGTGTCCAAGGGTGTCAC
>CAZWPV010000371.1:0-3494 GCA_964635485.1 uncultured Anaerolineales bacterium | reverse complement strand
GCCTTCCTGGGCAAGATCAAGGAGGCGTTCGACAAGAATCCTGAGCTGAGCAACTTGCTGCTCGACGATTACTTCCGCGCGGAGGTTGAGGCGGCGCAGCCGGGTTGGCGGCGCGTGATCGCCAAGGCAGTGGAGATGGGCGTGCCCGTCCCGGCGATGTCAAGCGCGCTGGCCTTTTACGATGGCTACCGGCGCGAGCGGCTGCCTGCCAACCTGCTTCAGGCGCAGCGCGACTACTTTGGCGCGCACACCTACGAGCGCGTCGACCGGCCACGCGAGGGGTCCTTCCACACCGACTGGATCGGCTCCGGCGGCGGCGTGACCTCGACGACGTATAACGCCTAATTTTGGAAACTGGGTTTTTCCTAAAAACCCGGTTTCTCCCATGGAGGAATGTCGATGGATCGACTAAAAGTCGTCTTGATCGGGGCTGCCAGCCCGCAGTGGGGATACACGCTCTCGCGCGACTTTATCGTCAAACTTTCGGATGGCGAGATCTGCGCGCGCTACAAGCCCGTGTTCGTCCTGGAGGATATCGACGGGCATAACCTGGAGCTGCAGGCGCAGCTTGCGCGCAAGGTCGCCGATCTGACCGGCAACAAGGTGGCGGTCGAGAGCACCACCGACCAGCGGCAGGCCATCAAGGGCGCGCGCTTTGTCGTCACCTCGCTTGCCCAGGGGACGCTGGAGTACATGCAATATGACCTGGAGATACCGACCGAGTACGGCATCTACCAGCCGGTAGGCGATACGATCAGTGTCGGCGGGGCCATCCGGGCGACGCGCAACATCCCCGCCATGCTCAGCATCGCACGCGATATGCAGGAGCTGGCCGAGGACGACGCCTGGCTGATCAACCTGAGCAATCCCATGTCGATTCTGTGCCGGGCGGTGACGAGGGAGACCGGCGTCAGCACCGTCGGCTGTTGCCACGAGCTCTACGGCGGGATTGGGTTCCTTTCGCGCGTGTTGGACTTTGACTACGAGGAATGGCGCGAGCGGCTTACCTTCGACGTCCTGGGCGTCAACCACTGCGCGTGGATGCAGTACCTCAAGATCGACGGGGAGGATGGGTTCGCCCGGCTGCGCGAGACCCTCAAGGAAAAGGGGGTCACCGGCGAGGTGAAGCGGCTCTACGACTCGGACCATCCCGAGCTGCGGCGGGTCAACCTCAAGATCAACCTGTTCCTGCGCTACGGCGTGCTGCCCTACAGCGGGGATCGGCACAACGGCGAGTTCTTTACCGAGTTCGTCAACGAGAACACCAACAAGGGGGCCGACTTTGGCGTTCTGCTGACCACGCCCCAGGAGCGCCTCGTCCATTGGCGCGGCAGGGCGCGGCAGCGGGTGCGAGAGTTGCTGGCGGGGAAAGAGGAGATCGATCTGAAAATCTCCAGGGAGGCCTCCGCGCGTATCATAGCGGCGATGGTCCTCGACAGGCCCTTCTACGACGTGGGTAACGTGCCGTTCCACGATGACAACCTGCCGGGGGTCCCTGATGGCGCGGTCCTGGAGCGCATGATGACCTACGATGGGAAGGGGTACACCCCCAACCGCGTCGAGCCGCTGCCGGACGAGCTGATGGATCACCTGGCGCTGCACACGAACAACATCGAAAAGATCGTCACCGCATCCGTGGAGGGGGACAGGGCTTTGCTGATCGAGGCGCTGGAGGCGGACCCATTGGCCAAGAACATGGACGCCGCCAAGATTCCAGAGATGGTCGACCGGCTGCTGGAGGCAAGCAGGGAGTTCGTGCATCCGGGGTTCTTCTAGTCTCTGATTCGCCCCCTGGCAAGATTGGCGCTCTCCGGTTTCCGCAGCGAGGAAGCCGGAGAGCGCGTGGGTTTTAGAGCAACGCCAGCACGCAAGCGTATGACGAATTTGGGTCTCATTGCTCACCTCCAGAACTCGTACCCTTCGGCAGGGGGCAAGGGTAATACATCAAAAGACACATCGATATAGTCCCCCACGTGGTACTCGGAAACGCCGAATCTTTCAACTTCTTCCAGGTAGCCATCTTGAACCTTGAAACCCCATAGGATTTTCAACCCCTGGGTTTTTGTCCAGGCGATAAGACCATGGTCAAAATATCCTCTCCTTGCCGTCCATTCAACCTCCATCCAATCGGTGAAAACAATCTCTTCTTCGAGATAGTCAGGTATCGTTATCAACGCGAACGCCTTGGCAACCAGTTCGTAGTTCTCTTCCGTGATGTCGTTGATGCCGTTGGCAGCCAGCAGTCGGTCGAAGGTTTCGGCTTTGTAGCGCTGACCATCATGCTCAATGAGGAGTAGGTTACGCTGCTGTGGTCCGTGTGGGCCGCCATACACATCTCGTTTCAATACGAAGAACTCAGTTTGGGGAAACAGTTCCTCCCACTCCGGACGTGTGACGCGTACTGCGGATTTAGGCACGCTACACCAAAGCTCGGTTTTCAATATCTCCGCGCATTCATCCGGGGAAGATGCACTTTGGGAGCTGTCGTGCTGCGACGTGGCCACCAACTCTTCTTCCTTGGTGAAAGTCGGTGTAGGGCCAGACGTGGCGGTGGGCGTGGCGGGCTCCTCCGTCGCACCGTCGGTCGGCGCGGTCGTGACTGCCAATGCTCCCGGCGTCTTTGTGGCAGCGGGCCGTGCGCTGCACCGTACCAGCGCCACGGCCAATGCGCCTGCGGCCAAGATGGCGGCGGCAATCACGATTAGCAAGGGGGTTCTCTGGCTCATCGGTTCCTCCTTTCCGGCCTTGCCCAAGCCGTTCTCGTTTCTCCCTGCTTCCTTCGCGCCTCTAGAACCACAGGGCGTCGATCTGCAGGCCCGTGCGCTCCTCCACGATCTCGGCGATGCGCTTCAGCTCGTAGGGCAGGACGCGCTCGACGCCGCTCTCTGGCACCGGGTAGTCGGTGCTATAGATCTGCACGCGGGCCGGGTTGAGCTGCGCCAGCGCGTCCACCCACGCCTCGAAGGCCGCTCCCTTCACGTTGCTCACCTCGCCGTTGATCAGCACGCTCTGGATGACGAGGTTTGGGACTTGCCGCAGCCCGGCGACGATGCGCTCCCAGCTCACCTCCGGCGCGGGGCGGTTGATGGCGACCAGCGTGTGCGGGTCGCCTGCGTCGAGCTTGAGCATCGGCAGATCGAAGAGCGGCAGCGCCTCGCGGACGCTCTCCCGGTGAGCGGTGGTGGCGTTGGAAAAGAGCGCCAGCTTGACGTTTGGGGCGATCTCGTCCCGCAGTTTAGCGACCGCTGCGGCGATCTTGGGGAAGGCGGGGTGCAGGGTGGGCTCGCCGTTGCCGGAGAAGGTGATGGTATCGACGCGGGGATACTTTCGCAGGGCGGCCCGCACCGCGCGCAGCACCTCGCGTGATAGCGGCAGGTCGCGCGGGTCGGCGCTCAGGCGATTGACGTGGGTGCGGCCATAGTGGCAGTAGACGCAGTCGAAGGAGCACAGCTTGTAGCGCGTGGGCAACAGGTTGACGCCCAGCGAGAGGCCCA
>CAZWPV010000370.1:0-3522 GCA_964635485.1 uncultured Anaerolineales bacterium | reverse complement strand
CCCACGAACTCGCCCATCATCTTGGGCGTGTTGATGGACCCCGGCGGCTCTCCGCGCCCGTGCAGGAAGTGGGTTGTGTAGCCGCGGTTGAACGTCTTGTCCAGATTGGGTTCAAAACCGATGACGCTGTGGCCTGAGGAACTCTTGTGCAGTCCTTTAGCCTCCAACACTGCGTCGAGCTGGCGGCGGTAGGCGCTGACGACGTTGGCGACGTAGGCCTCGTCCTTTAGCCGTCCCTCGATCTTGAAAGAGGTGACGCCCGCGTCGATCAGTTCGCCCAGGTGCGCGGAGAGATTCAGGTCGCGCAGGGAGAGCAGGTGGTGGCCGCGCGCTAAAACCTTGCCCTCCGCGTCGATCAAGCTGTAGCGCCGGCGGCAGGGCTGTGCGCACTCGCCTCGGTTGCCGCTGCGCCCACCGAGGGCGTAACTCAGGTAGCACTGCCCGCTGTAGCACACGCACAGCGCGCCGTGGACAAAGGTCTCCAGTTCGATGGTCGTCTGTTGGCGGATGGCGCGAATCTGCTCCAGGCTGAGCTCGCGGGCCAGGATGGCGCGTTGGAAGCCGACATGCTCGAGGAAGGCCACGCGGGCGGGGGTGTGGTTGTGCATCTGCGTGCTGGCGATGAGGGGCAGCGCCGGCAGGTCGCACTCCAGCATCCCCACGTCTTGGATGATTGCCGCGTCTACGCCGATCTCGTAGAGCTGGTGGAGCAGGCGCACGGCCTGTGGCAGTTCGTCGTCGTACAGGAGGGTGTTGACCGTGACGTAGACCTTTGCCCAATAGGTGTGGGCGTGGCGCACCAGCGCCTCGATATCGGCCAGCGGATTGCCCGCCTTGGCCCGCGCGCCAAAGCGCGGCGCGCCGGTATAGACCGCGTCGGCGCCGCAGTCGATGGCGGCCAGGCCGCAGGCCAGGTCGCGTGCCGGGGCGAGGAGTTCGATGGAGTTCACAGGGTTCATTTTACCTTGATCGCTCGTTTGCGAAAGTCACCGATTGCTTTCGCTGCGGATTGCTGCCGGCGCCACTGGCCGAAATGTTGTCCCTTGCCGGTCAGATGCTCCAATAACTGGAGCGTCTCCGGGTCGATGCGTCCGGGTGGCGTATCCTCCCACGGTGTGCCCGCCAGCGGCAGGAATGTGTGGCTGTGAATCCTGGCCCCCAGGCCAGCCAGATCCTCGATCACCTTGCGCGTGCGCGCTCTATCCTCCTCGTTCTCGCCCGGCATGCCAAAGATAAAGTCCACGTTGGCCGTGATCCCGGTCTCTACCGTGATCTCCACCGCCCGGTAGATGTCTTCGACAGTGCCGCCCCGGTGTGCCAAGTCCAGCATGCGCTGGCTGCCGGACTGCGCCCCGATAAAGATGTTGTCGTTGGTGGCGAACTGCCGCACGAGTTCGACCGCTTCCCGGCTGACCGACTCGGGCCGCACCTCCGATGGGAAGGAGCCCAAGTAGGTGTTCTTTTTGCCCACCACCGCGTTCACGCCGCGCAGCATCTGTTCTAGCAGATCCAGGCGTGGCCGGCTGCCATCCGAGCCGTACATGAATGCGTCGGGGGTGATGAAGCGGATGTGCGATTTTTCGTGCCGGTGGGACGCTTTAACCCACTCGATGATGTTCTCCACACTGCGGTGGCGCATCCGCCCGCCGAATAGAAAGGTCGCCTGGCAGTATTTGCACGCCCAGGGGCACCCGCGCGTGATCTCTATCGAGGAAAATAGGTTAAAGCGCTCGGCAAAGGGGGGGCAGTCGTCCAGGTGCTCGGCTCGCGGCGAGCGTCCCGTAAAGTGCGCTCCGGTCTCATCTCGGTAAGCGATTCCCTGGATAGGCTCGATGCTGGAGCCGGCGTACAGGGCGTGCAGCAGCGCCAGGAAACTGATCTCGCCCTCGCCCACGACGACGACGTCAAAGCCCATGTCGAGCGTCTGCTGCGGCGCACCGCTGGGGTGGGGGCCGCCAGCGACGAGGGTGACGTTGTCCAGCGTGTTGGATCGCAGGTACCGGCGCACTCGTTGCACGGCCTGGAGATTTTGCAGGGCCTTGGGGGTGGTGAAGGAAAACCCCACGACGACTTTGCCGCAGGCCTTGGCCAGCGCTTCTATCTGCTTGTTCAGGCCCAGGCGGGGTTTCAGCAGGTGGATTTCCAGATCGTCGAAGCGTGCGTCCGCCTCGAGCGCTCCGATCAAGGCCGAGAGGCTCTGTACGTTATCATTGCCGAACACAAAGGCCAGCGCGTGACTTTTCATACGCCGGTTATTATAACAGTTCAAACTCGCTTGACAAATCGTTGAGCTCGGCGGGAATTCGAAGCAGTAACCATGACCCTATGGGTCGCCCTCAATGACGAAAATGACTCCGTGCGCCCCCTCCCCCTACGCGCGTACCCGCGCGCCCCCTCCCACGGGGGGAGGGGGAACTATTCCTCCCCCATGGTGGGGGAGGTTAGGCGGGGGGATTACTCGTCGGCCTGCCTGGCGGCGAGCAGCCGGGCAGCGAGCAGGCCCACGACCAGGCATCCGGCCGCCGTCGCCCAGTACATCGGCGGGATGCCGATCTCGTCGGCCAGAAGTCCGCTCAGCCACGGGCCGGTGAACATGCCGATGGCGTACACGGCTTGGTGCAGTCCCATCGCCGTGGCGCGCTGTTCATCTTCGATGAGCTGGATGCTCAGCCCCATCAGTACCGGGTAGCTGCTGCCCTGCGCCAGCCCAACGCAGAACTGGGCCAGGAACAGCAGCGGCAGCGAGGGGGCGAAGGTTATCCCCGTGATGCCCACTGCCATCAGCCCAAAGGCGACGACGGCCATCCACCGCGCGCCGATGCGTTTGGAGATGGTCGCGGCCGCCAGGTTGCCAGCGATGACGACGCCGATGTTCATGCTCGTCATCATGCTCAACGCGACGTCCGTCGCGCCGAGTCCTTTGGCCAGGATCGGCGTGAAGCTAAAGGTGGTGGCCCAGTTGGCGTACTGGCTGGCGGCGGCGATCAAAGAAGGCAGCAGCACATCGCGCCGCAGGATGAGGCGGATGATGCCTTTCAGTGAGGGAGGCTTGGGCGGGCGGCGCTGCTCTTTGGTGAGCAGCGCGATGAGGATGGCCAGCGCCGCCGCGCCGGTCGCGGCGAAAAAGGCCAGGGGATATCCGCCCAGCCCGTTGAGCCAACCTGTCACCCCCGTGGCCAGCACGCGTCCCGCCGAGCCGATGCAGGTGAGCAGCGCGCTGGCCCGCACCGCCTCGCGCGGCGGGAACAGGCTGCTGAATCCGACGACGAGCACGACCCACGTGCCGGCCGCCAGCCCGGTGATGGCCCGTCCGACGGCAAGCCCATCCACGCCGTTGGCGGTGCCCATGACGAGCGCACCCAACCCGGCCAGGGCAAAACCACCGACGATAAAGGGCTTGCGCCGGCCGACCCAGTCGGATACGATGCCCAGTGGAAAGCGGATGAACGCCTGCCAGATGCCGTACTGGGCGATCACGAGCCCGACCAGGGCCAGCGTGTCGGTCTTGCTCTCGGCGTAGGT
>CAZWPV010000369.1:0-3526 GCA_964635485.1 uncultured Anaerolineales bacterium | reverse complement strand
GACGTGGCGATGGCGACGATGGGAGCCAGGGCCTGCAACAGCACGTCCGTCGCGCTCGCTTCGCCGCCTCCATTGGTATCGCCATCCTGCGCCCAGACCACCGTGGTGGTCAGCGCCATGAGCACCAGCACTCCGATAACGATCACTGCGATTCTCTTACCGATCATCTCTACACCTCCCCTTTCTTTCGATCTACAGACACCTCACACCTTTGCCGAATGATCTCTGTCGCGGCTGCCGCCAATCCGACGACCATCCAGAAGAGAGTAACGGAGTAATGAAAGTCGAGATTGAACGAATAATGATCGACGATGCCGCTCACCAGCCCGCCGACGATGGCCACGTGCAGCCCCCACCAAACCGGCTCCAGATCGGGCAGGGAAGCCGCCGCAGCGCGCGTGCGCCAGAACTGGACGAAAAAGACCCCCACGATGACGAGAAAACCGGCCAAACCCACGAGTCCCATCTGCTCGGCGATCAGGAGATAGACCATAGACACGCCGATGTACGTATCGATGTCGGGCGACCCGCCAAACCCGACGCCCAGGAACGGGTAGCGGCCGATCAAGATCAATGCGTCCTTGTACTCGCCAAAGCGCATCTGGGTCGCCAGGTCTTCTCCCTGCAATCCCTGGATGAAATGATCGACATAGCCCGGCGCGACGACCAGGATCACTATCGCCGCCGCCAGCAGGAGCCACCACAGCTTGCGGTAGCGCAGAGTGGCGAGGACGACCAGCGCCGCGCCCACGCCTCCCAACGCCCCGCGGCTGATGGTCAGCACCAGGCAGAGCGCGATGACGCCCAACATCGGCACCAGGGTGCGACGCCGGATCAGGGGGTGCTTCGCGAACAACTGTGGCACGCCGACGCCCAGCGCCAAGTTGAGCAGGTTGCCCAGCACGTTCGGATCGATGGATGTCGAGGTCGCTCGCAGAGGCAGTTCGGGATCCTGGCGGATGTACTGCAGGACCCCAGACCCGGTGGGATAGCCGAACCGCCCCAGTGCGGACAGCGCGCTTATGACCAGATCCTCGGAGACGTAGGAGGCGACGACGTAGAGGGCGATGCCCAGGCCGGCCGCCGCAAACGCCCCCAGGAGAAACACGCGCACGATACGCCTCAGGCGTCCGGCATCGCGCACCGTGTTGGCAATCAGAAAAACCAACGAGATGCTGAGTAACAGCTCGGCAAAGTGGCGTAGGCTGTAGGAAGTGAGCGGCGCATGGGCAAGCCCCAGGACAAAGGCCCCCACCGCCAACAGCATGAACACGGCGACGGGCGCTCCCAGCGACGTGCCGACGAAATCCCGTTGGACGCCGGTGGCCACCTGAAACACCCACACGAAGAACAGCGCCCCCATCGCGGCGTCGAGGAAGGTGGGCGTAAAGCCGACGTCGAAAGGAAAGGCGGCGGAAGGCAGCAGGCATACGACGCCGACGATGACCCAGTAGGCCACCTCGATGTCGCGCAGCATCCACAGGCCGACGAACAGCGCCGCCACGCCCGCTGCGGCGATGAGCGGGCCGAACTCGGCCAGCAGGTAGCCCACGCCGAGCGCCAGCAGCGCGCACAGTGCCAACGTGGCCAGCGCCGCCAGCCAGCGATGGCGAGAGGTGAAAATCCGATGGAGCCAGTCTTGAGTCATAAGCGCTTAAAGTTTAGCGTATCTCCACGGCGATGGGAATCTCGATACTATCCCCTGCGCCGTCCAAACGCGCCAGGCGCACCAGTGTCTCCAGATCGTACATCCCCACCAGCAAGCGGTATTGCCCCGCAGGCACGTCTGCCGGCAGCGCTACCACGTGCGGATCGACGACGAGCTCGCCGGGAGCCCACACGCTCGTCGGATAATCGCCCATCAGTGGCGGGCCATCTCCCTGGGCCAGCGGCTCCGGCCCGGCGCCGACGAGGTGCACGAACACCTGGTAATTGGCCGAGGGCGCGTCCCGCGCCTCCCAGTGGAGCGTCAGCGTGATCATATCCCCCGGCGCGATGCTCTCTGCCGAGAGGTCATAGCCGCTCAGCGCGATCCCGTCGGTTAGCTCGACTTCCAGCGTGTGGTCGGGCGAGGTGCGTGTTCCCCCCGGAGCCAGCTTGGCCTCCCCCACGCGCACCGAGCCCAGGTCTTCTCCCACCTCTGGGTCATACAACCCCACCTCGACCCGCAGGAGGCTGGGAGCCGCCGCATCGGGATCGACCCCCACGCAGTAGCGGTCGCACCACACCTGGCCAGGCTGCCACAGGCTCGTGGGCACCATCCCGTCGACCGGGTGCCGGTTGACCTGTCCCGCCCCTTGATGCCCGCGCCCCAAAAGCTTTGCAAAGCTGACCAGTTCGGAGGAACTGGCATAGTCCTGCCCGTCGGGCGCTACGGCTTCCCAGTATACCACAACTTTGATGCAGGCGGCAAGGTCGCCCGGTTGAACCACCTGCGGCTCGAACTCCCACCCCACGATGCGGGCCACGCCGCCTACATCCACCGGCTCGACGCGTGCGTCCACGGGCACGTCGGCCAGGGTAAGCGGTTCGGGATAGGCGTAGGCCGGAAGGATGGAGACGAGGGGCACGACCATCGCCAGCGCGAGGAGCACGCCCCCCACGGCCCAACCCGCCGCCGGACGCCAGCGCTCCGGGAGCCACTCCCCAAGCCCCAGCGCCAGGAGCGTGCTGAGGGCGGCGATGCCGGGGAACATCAGGCGGCCCTGGAAGGAGTAGTACATCATCACCCAGCGCAGGAGGGCGGCGAACAGGATAACGATCCACAGCAGGGGTATCCACCAGACGCCGATGCCCTCCTTCCGCCGCCGCCAGGCGCGCAGGGCCAGCCCCACCAACCCTGCCAGCGAGAGCAGATCGTAGAAAGCGTAGACCGGCTCCGGGGCGGGCACGTTGACTCCGCCGAAAAGCCCCCAGTAGGTGCGGCGGAAGGTGCCAAACTCCTCCCACAGGTCCTTCAGCGTCAGTGGCTCGGCCCGGTAGCCCAGGATCTGCATAAAGACGCTGACGGCGGTGGGGTCGCCGTAGAGGTGCCAGTTGCGCAGGAACCACCAGCCGCTGATGGCCAGGGCAGGAAGAATGAGCAATGAACAATGAATAATGAGCCAGGTGACTTGGCGAGAAAGAGATATTTCCGAACGCTCGCGCCAGATTCGGAAAGCGACGACAAGGAGAGCCAGAGGAATCATCGCGACGAGGCTGAGCTTGGTCAGAGCGCCCAACCCTAGAACAATTCCCAATGCCAGATAGTAAGCGAGTAAAGCCCGATTTGATATTTGATATTTGATATTTGATATTTTCGTCAACAGTAAAAGTGCCAGGCTGCCAAAAAGCGCCGCCAGGACATCGTTGTTGACCGCGGCGCTGACAAAGAGGAACATCGGGTTGAAGGCGGCCAGGGCGGCTGCCGCCAGGGGAACCCACTTGGACTGCGGGCAGAGTTGGGCCGCTACCTGCCACACCAGCCACACTGTCACCGCGCCCAGCGCCACCGAACCCAGCCGGATCACGTGGACGGCCAGGACCG
>CAZWPV010000368.1:0-3533 GCA_964635485.1 uncultured Anaerolineales bacterium | reverse complement strand
TTGGGGGCGGCAGCCCCCAGGGGCTTTTTCCTTGGAAGAAGCCCCGACCTGTGGTTGGGGTTCTTCACTGTTGTTGGGCCTCGAATTATCCGACTTGAGGGGGAAATCATGTCCGCAATTGCGATCATTACCGATACGGATTCCAGTCTGCCCGCCGATGTTGCTGCGCGGTACGACATCCGGCAGGTGCCTATCACTGTGCTTTTTGGGGAGGAAACCTTCGAGACCGGCGTGGATATCGACGATGCACAGACGTTCGCGCGGGTGGATCGCGAGGGCAAGCTGCCGACGACGGCTGCGCCCTCGCCCGGCAAGTTCGCCGAGGCCTATCAGGCCGCCTTCGACGAGGGGGGCGAGTCGGTCGTCTGCTTCTGCGTGAGCAGCAAGGTCAGCGCTACCTACAGCGCTGCCGTCGCTGCCTGCGATCTGTTGCCCGGGCGCGATATTGTGGTGGTGGACACGCTGAGCCTCTCGATGGGACAGGGGTTCATGGTCCTGGCCGCGGCCGAGGCTGTGCAGGCGGGCGCTTCCAAGGGGGAGGCCATCGCCCAGGCCAAGGGTGTGGGCGAGCGAACGCATCTTTATGCAGCCCTGGCGACGCTCAAGTACCTGGCTATGAGCGGGCGGGTGGGACACCTGGCGGCGGGGATGGCGAACCTATTGAACGTCCGGCCGATCCTGACCATTCAAGATGGCAAGCTCGACCTGCTGGAGAAGGTGCGGACGCAGCGCAAGTCGTGGGCGCGGACGATCGAATTGGCGATAGAGGCAGCAGGTGATCGACCCATAGAGCGCTTGGCCATCATCCACGTCGATGCGGCGGAGAAGGCGCGGCAGTTTGAGGCGCAGTTGCGGGCAGAACTGCCCTGTCCCGAGGCGATCATGCTGGCCGACCTGACGCCGGGCCTTTCCGTCCATTCCGGTGCCGGGCTGGTCGGCGTCACGTTCGTCGTGGGCAAGTGAAAGTTACCGGGGAGACGGCCCATCTCCCCGCTGGCGCTTATGCAGTATCGAGTTCAGACGTACAGTGCGGGCAGCGGGTGGCCTTGATCGGGATTTCAGACAGGCAATAGGGACATTCTTTGGTCTTGGGCTCAGCAGATGGCTCCGGCCGCTTCAGCCGGTTGACTTGCTTGACCAGCAAAAAGATCACGAACGCGATGATCAAAAAGTCGATGATCGTGTTGATGAACAGGCCATAATTGATGGTCACCGCACCGGCTGCTTGCGCTTCCTCCAGCGTGGCGTAGGCCCCGTCCGATAGGGTGATGAACAGGTCGGCAAAGTTGACGTTGCCGAGCAGCAGGCCGATTGGTGGCATCAGGATGTCGTTGACGAACGAGGTGACGATCTTTCCAAAGGCCGCGCCGATGATGACGCCGATGGCCAGATCGACGACGTTCCCGCGGGCGACGAACTGTTTGAATTCTTTCAGCATCTTTTTCCCCTCCTCAAATGGTTTTACGAGACCTGGTAGTTGGGCTGGGCATCTATGTCGCTGCCTACTCGGCGTCACAGGCTTTCGACGTCCACCTCCGACGCGCTGAACGCGCGTAGCTTGAGCAGTTCGCGGTAGCTTTCCTGGAGCTTGTCCCTTGCGGCTGTCGCTCTCTCTGGGTGGCGGGCGGCAAAGGCCGCGACGAGGACGGCGATCAGGGCAGCCAGGCCCGTGAAGGAAAGCGTATGCGTCTGCGTGGGGCCGGGGCAGACGATCGTCGTCTCTGCCGCCAGGGCCGCCGCCGTGACCGACGAGGCGCTGAACGCGAACGTCCTCACCCCACGCTGGCGTGCAAAGCTTATGGCGTCGGCTACCTCGAGCTCCATTCTGGTCAGAGAGAAGCCGAGTAGTACGTCCTCAGCCCCGGCTTCCTTGAGTTTCTTTGCGACCTCCAGTGGGTCGGATGCGATAGGCTCTGCTGGCAGATTGATTCTCTGTAACTCGGCGGCGCAAAGGGCAGCCAGGTGGGCGCAGCCATCCTGTCCCAGTACCCATATTCGTCTGGCGCTCGTCAGAGTGGGGAGTATGGCGTTGGTTTGCTCCGCCAGTTGGGTCTGGGCGAGTGTCAGATTGTGTTTTTCGTTCTCCAGGAGGCTGCGGAAGAGTTCTGCGTCGTCTGCTGTGTCCAGGGTGGCGGTGTAGGAGGCGGTGAGTTCCTCCTTAACGATCTTTTGTATCTCTTTGAGCATCTCACGGAAGCCGGTGTAGCCGATGGTTTGAGCGAAGCGGACGACGGTTGCTGCGTCCAGGTCCATCTGCTGGGCCAGTTCCGTGGCGGTCATGAGGGCGACGTCCAGAGGTTGGTTCAGGATAAAGTCGGCGAGTCTGCGGAAACTGGGGCTCAGCGTATTGTAGTTGGCCTTTATTCTATCTCGGAACATCTTGGCCTCCTTAACCCGTCCACAGGCTGAGGCACGAGCACAGGTTCTGGTCGACTCCTTCGGTGAGATTGTAGGTATTTTACCACGAGGCGGAAAAATTTTGCAAATCGGGGCTCTTGTACAAATCTTGCTTGCTTTTTAATGTGCACCTTCCAATTCGGAGGGAGTCTCCTTGGTGGCAGGGGGATACGATTCAACTGGGGTGCCCCGACACCCGCAACCTGGTGATGCTAAAGTTGGAGCGGTCGAAGCGGGAGTAATTGGTTGGCTAGATCCCCAGCATCTCGTCTATCTCGATGAACAGCATCATCTAGCCGTTCCCCGCACAAAAATATCCACCATTTGGGCGACGGCTTCCTCCGGCGGTATGTGCTCAATCGGCGTGCCAGCGATGAGGGGCTGGCTGATGGCGAACTCGAAGAGCAAGCCAAAGAACATCTTGGCCGCCAGCTCTGGGCTTTGGAGGTCTCGCACAACGCCGCGCGCGATCTGCTGCCGGAGATAGCCGCTGAGCATCTGTTGCTGCTGGGTGGGCGGCTGGGCGACCACGTCGCGTATCTCCGGCAAGCGCTCAGCCGTGCATAACGACATTAAAATGGCCTTACGCTGCTTTAACATCGTCGTCAAGAAATGCGTGCCAAGCTTGGTCAGGTCCTGGCGATAGTCGCCTGTGAGTTGATCCTTCATCGCCATTTCCAATCCGGGCAGGGCCGAGAACTGCTCGATCACGGCCATAAAGATGTTCTTCTTGCTGCCAAAGTGGCGAAAGAGGGTGACCTCGTTGACGCCGGCGGCTTGGGCGATGGCGCGCGTCGTCGCGCCTTTATAGCCCTTTTGGGCAAAGACCTGCGCGGCGCCTTGGATGATGCGTTGTTTGGTCTCGTCTTCTGGTGACATTAGTCTTGCTCCTTTAGCAAGTTCTTATCCCCACTTCTCGATCGCTTCCACTGCCGCCGCTGCACCGCCGTGGGATCGGATGCGCTTCCCCAAGGCTGCCGCTCCGGTTGCGTACTCGGGCTGGCGTTCGAGAGATGCCCGTAGCCACTCGACGGTGAATTCGTTTGCCTCGCCCATCCGCCCGGCGCCGGCCTGTTCGATCTTTTGCGCGTTGTAACGCCGCTCAAAGATGGCCCCGGGGAAGATGAGCAGTGGCA
>CAZWPV010000367.1:0-3538 GCA_964635485.1 uncultured Anaerolineales bacterium | reverse complement strand
GGGACGCGCTGGGCCTGGGCGTCAAGGCGCTCAACATGTCGGCCGACGTGGCCGTAGGTGAAGAGGCCTCCCTCTCCGGGCCCGTGGCCTGGGGAACGATGATTGTTGGAGTGGGAATGGGAGTCGCCCTCTTCATGGCCCTGCCGTCCTTCCTGGTCGGGCTCGTCGCGCCCTATCTGCCCTCCGAGTGGCTGATCAGCCTGATTGAGGGCTTCGTGCGGCTGGCCATCATCACAAGCTACATCGGCCTGATCAGCCTGCTGCCCGACATACGGCGCGTGTTCGCCTACCACGGGGCAGAGCACAAGACGATCCACGCTTACGAGGCCGGCGTCAAGCTGACGGTGGAAAACGTGCGCACCTTTACCACGGCCCACACCCGCTGTGGCACGTCCTTCCTGGTCACCACTGTCCTGCTAACGTTCCTCCTGTTCGCCCCCTTTGGCCGGCTGCCGCTGCTCTGGCGCATCGCCAGCCGGATCATCCTGCTCCCCGTCATCGCCGGCATCGCATACGAGTTCATCCGCTTCACGGCCCGCTTCGCTGACCGGCCCTGGATGCGCGTACTGACCACGCTCAACCTGGCGCTGCAGCGGCTGACGACCCGTGAGCCGAACGATCAGATGATCGTGGTGGCCATCATGGCGCTGAAAGCAGTGCTGAAAAGCGAAGGGCTGCTGGATGAAGAGGAAGTAGACGAGGTAAAGGATGAACCTGCTAGAGGCGATTGAGCGGCGCATCAGCGTCCGCAGCTACGACGAGCGCCCGGTAGACACACAACTGTTGGAACGCTTGATCACGCTCTCTCAAGCAGCCGATCACCTGACCGACGTGCGCCCGCGCGTCGAACTGGTCAGCGGCGCGAAGCGGACGCAGCGCATCATCTCCCACGTGATCGGCTCCTACGGCCTGGTGCTGACCCCGCCCCACCTCCTGGTCGGCGTGATGCCCACGGAAAGCGAAACAGCCAGACTCGACCTGGGATACGTGCTGGAGCAGGTCGTGCTGGAAGCAACCCGGCTGGGATTGGGCACCTGCTGGATCACGGGCACCTACGACGCGCAAAGCGCCGGGGACGCCGTGGGCCTGACGACCGGCGAGGTGGCCGCGGCCGTCGTCGCCTTGGGCACCCCCAGCGAGCGCGGATGGGGACGCATCCACACTGGCGTCGTCCGCCGGTTGGCAGGCGGCCACAAGCGCAAGCCGCTGGAAGAGATCGTCTTTGCCGGGCGCTGGAGAAAGCCCTGGTCGCCGGAAGAGGCCGACCCGACGCTCGTCTCCGTGCTGAAGCACGCCCGGCTGGCCCCCTCGGCCCACAACGGCCAGCCGTGGCGTTTCGTCGTCCGCTCCGACGGTATCGCGCTGGCGCTGGTGCGGCCTATGCCCATCGACGCCGGCATCGTGATGGCCCACGTCGCACTGGCCGCCGGGGCGCTGGGGCGCGGTGGACAGTGGCACGTGCACTGGCGCGATGCCACGCTGGCCCAGGCGTGCGGCTTGCCGCATGATGTGACTTTTGTAGGGCGATTTTGCTAATCGCCTGGATTCAAAGAAGCGCCCAGTCGGGTAGGCAAATCCGACTTCCGTTTTCAAAGGAGGAGGGGCAAATGAACGCTTCCAAGCCTTTATACCGGATCATCTGTTTGGCATTGGTGCTGGGTCTGCTGAGCGGATGCTGCGCGGTTCCGTCCCCCGCGCCGCCTGTGGGCGATCTGACGGAAGACGAGGTCGCCACCCTCGGCAGCCTGGAAAAGATAGACGACTATCCGCTCTACACGATGCGCTTCCACGGCGCGTACGACCAGTACAGGGAGCGAGCAAGCGCGCTGCCATCCGGCCAGGCGTGGGCCTGCTCGCTCTTTGCCGCTATGGGCGATGCCGAGGATATGGTCTATGGGCGCAACTTTGACTGGGAATACAGCCCGGCCCTGCTCCTGTTCACCGACCCGCCGGATGGGTACGCCTCGGTCTCGATGGTTGATATCGCCTACCTGATCGAAAAAGACCAAGCCAAGTCGCTGGCCGATCTTCCCCTGGCCGAGCGCGAACCGCTTTTGGCCGCGCCCTTCTGGCCCTTCGATGGTATGAACGAGCACGGCTTGGTCGTGGGCATGGCCGCCGTGCCCGAAAGTGAGATGCCCAACGATCCCGGCAAGGAGACTATCGGCTCGCTGGCGGTCATCCGCGAGATACTCGATCACGCCCGCGATGTGGACGAGGCCGTCGCCATCATGGAGAGCTACAACATCGCCTGGGCGGGCGGCCCGCCGCTCCACTACCTGTTCGCGGATGCGTCGGGGCACGCGGCGCTGGTCGAGTTCCACGAAGGCGAAATGGTCGTCATCCCCAACCATGCGCCCTTCCACCTGGCGACCAATCACCTGCGCGTTTCCGCCACCGGTGATGGCGGGTGCCGGCGCTACAACACGCTCGATGAGCGCCTCGCTGAAACCACGGGGCGTCTCGCGCCCCAAGAGGCCGTCGATCTTCTGGAAGACGTAGCCCAAGAGGGCACACAGTGGTCCATCGTCTACGGATTCAGCAGCGGCGACGTGCGTGTGGCGATGGGGTGCGAGTACGACGACGTCCACACGTTCCATCTGAACCTCGTCAGGTAGGCGCGATTTCCAATCGCGTCTGGCAAGAAGTTGCACCTACTCGATTCTCGGAAACAACGGCGGCCCGGAGGTTGCCTGCGACCCCGGCCGCAGTCCTCCCCACGTAAGCCCGTCCTTCAGCGGCTCCGGCGGCTTCCAACCCAGACGCCGCCATAGCTCCGCCGTCCGCTCCGGCAGCACCGGCTGGAGCAGCACGGCGCAAAGACGCAGTGCCTCGGCGGCGGTGTAGAGACTGATCGCCACCCGCTCCGTCTGCCCCTCCCTGGCCTGCCTCCACGGCGCGGTGCGCTCCAGGTAGCCGTTGATCTCCCTGACGACACCCATCACCAGCATCAGCGCCTCGTTGGGCGCGATGGCCTCCACGCGCTCGAACACCCGCGGCACTAACGACTCGCATCGCTCGCGGAGAGCCGCCTCCTCACCCGTCGACACTCCCGGCTCAGGAATCCGCCCATCGCAGTAGCGCCCGACCATGTGGGTCAGCCGGTGGAGCAGGTTGCCCAGATCATTCGCCAGGTCGCCTTGGTAGCGTTGGGCCAGAATATCTGCGCTGAACTCGACGTCGCGCTCTCGCGCCATATCGCGCGTGAGGAAATACCGGAAGGCGTCCACGCCATAGATATCCACCAGGTCGAGCGGTCTGGCCACGTTGCCCAGCGACTTGGACATCTTGGTGCCACGGACGCACCACCAGCCGTGGGCAAAGATCGTCCTGGGCTGCGGCAGACCGATGGCGTGGAGCATCGTCGGCCAGTAGACGGCGTGGGTAGTGAGGATGTCCTTGCCGATGAGGTGAGTCGCCTGCGGCCACAATTGGGCGATCCGCTCGACCGGACGGTCGCAATCGGGGCAGTTGCCGTCGACGAGGTCCTTCTCCGTCCAGAACCGCTCGCAGGGCACGCAGTACCAGCCCTCGTACT
>CAZWPV010000366.1:0-3543 GCA_964635485.1 uncultured Anaerolineales bacterium | reverse complement strand
GGCTAGATGCGCCTCTGTTTCAGTTGATAAGGTTCGTTTTCCGCCCTAAATCCGGTTTTGACTTTTACCGCACTCTTTAGAGTATCTAGCCTATGGGCTCCTTGTAGATCGCGAATGTGCACGTCTCCCCGCCCATGGCTACGCATTCAATCTCCTCTACCCGGAACTTGAGCCCGCCGCTGACCCAGTGCAATCCTTCTTCGATGACGCCCTTGGCGGCGAAGCAGACTGGTCGATCGGCGGTGCGCCCCCAGCAAACCGGACACACGTGGATGATGTAGGCATAGTAGTCGCCTCTGTCCTCAACGGTGCTCTTCTGGTCGCTGAACTTGGTGAACACCATCGCCATTGCTGGGAGGCCTGCCTTAAGCTTGGCGCTCAGTGGGAGCACTCTGAAGGCCAGGTCGCTGACGCCGACCATGCCGGCCATCTTTTGCACGCCTCGGGTGAAGCCGACGCGCCCGGCCCGCAATTGGAGACCGCGCCCTCCGCGCGGTCCGTACATTTCCTCCAGGGCTCCCATGAGAGCCGAGAAATCCGCGAACTCGAACTCTTTTTTCAGGTCGTCGGGAGGATAGTTGTCGATCAGGTGCGAAAGGCCAGCCAGGTTCAGGATGGCGTTCAGTCCGTTCCTGCCCATGACCTCTTCCATCGCTTCGAGGGTGAAACGGACGATTGTGTTATTGTAATATAGACCACTTGGTTCAATGCGAGGCACTTTCCGCCCCCTTTCTAGGCCGTTAAGCTTCTAGGATGGTCGCCAGGTCCTCAGACGCACGGCGCATATCCAGGAATAGCAGGCCCAGCTTAGTCTGCTGGCGGGCCAGCACGGTCAAGACGGCTTCTTCTCCGACAGCACGAAGGACGACGTAGCCGTGTTCTCCCTTCACGTAAACTTCGTCGAGCATGCCGCGCCCCAACTCGCTGGCGATGCGTTCGCCCAGCGAGAGCATTGCGGCGGACATCGCGGAGACACGGTCCTCCTCGACGCTCGCCGGAAGAAAGGAGGCCATCGTAAGCCCGTCCACACTCACAACGGCCGTAGCCTCAACGTCTGGTGTGTTCATCTGTAGTTCTTGCAGCCGTCTCACCAAGCGTTCAGTACGAGATCTTTCTGCCATTGCTGCCTCCTTGACATTTACCCCCTAAACGACGGTGGTCTTGCGACTTATTATACATAGGTATCACACAGAATGCAAATTGCCGAAAATAGGCTCTTTGTTGTCTGTTGCTTCGGCCAGGTGATGTTCGAAGAAGCCGATGATCCGTTTGCGATACTCGTCGGGACATAGCCGATCCACTCGCCGATGCCCGGCCTCTGCGACGCGCCATAGCTCCTTGGGTTCGCCCGATGTGGTGTAGAGCGTTTCCACGTCGGCGACGGAGACGAAGGGGTCGCCGTTGCCGTGAATGAAGAGTATTGCCCTGGGTGCGATGTGAGCTACCCATCGGATTGGGTCGGCGTCGGAGAGGCGAACGCCCAACCGCCATCCGGCGGCGGCGACGATCAGCCGTGCCAGGGGAAGTGCGAGCCGGCGGGGCAGCCCTCGTTCCAGCCACCAGCCTACGATCGTGCTCTCCAGACGTGCAAAGCCGCCGTCGGAGATGACGGCGCGGATGGCCTTGCACTGTGAGGCGGCGAGGAGTCCCACTGCGCCTCCCATCGAAAACCCCAGCACGCCCACTTCTGTGATGCCCCGACCGTGCAGGTAGTCTATCGCTCCTAGTAGATCCTGGCGCTCAAAGTACCCGAGGCTCACCCGGTCGCCCTCGCTGCGGCCATGGGCGCGGAAATCGAACATCAGGACGTTGAACCCGGCCTCGTGGAACCAGGGGGCGTAGACGATGTCGGGATCCATGCTGCCGGCGTGGCCGTGGCAGAAGACGACGGTGGCGCGGGCTGGGCTGGCCGGGATGAACCAGCCACGCAGCGTGAGGCCGTCGCGGCTCTGGAAGCTCACGTCTTCGTAGGTCAGCCCATAATCGGCTGGGCTGGCCTGTGGATCGGGGGTGCGGCGCGCCATCAGTCTGCTCGATCCGGCCCAGGCTAACGCGGCGAGGGCGGCCAGCAGGACGGCGACAGCACCGAGAATCAGCCACAGGATGGTCATGGGATCGGAAGTCTAGGCGGCGGGTAAGGTGCTGCTTCGGGTATGACAATGCTATCCTGTAGGTGATCTTCTCTCTGGGCTGCTAGCCTTCGCCCGATGAGGAACAGCGCGGCGATGAATGAGAGGGTCAGCAAGCCTATGATTGCCACGATCACGATGGCCACGAGCCCTGGGATGCTGGCCCATATCGCCTCACCCTGCGCCAATGCCATCGTGCCCGCGTACGCTATACCCACGGCAGCAGCGTTCCACAGCCCGTGGAGAATCACGGCGGCAGCGTAGGCCGCCAGCAGGCGCAGGGGGCGACGCTCGGTCCAGAGTTGTCCCCAGCCCCATCCGAGTATCCCGCTGGCGAGGCAGTGCATCGCCGTAGCTCCTATGCGGGCCGCAGCCAAAGGTGCCCAGCTCTCGGCACCTTCTACGGCGCCGTTGAGCAAGTTTTCCGCGAGAGCGAATCCGGCACCGGCGGCCACACCCCAAAGGAAAGCGCGACCTGGGTACGGGCGAACCCAGTAGCCTATCACGCTGCCGCCCAGCGTTTTGAATGCCTCCTCCAAAAGTGGAATGACAACGCAGAGCAGACCGAACAGGGAAGCGATGACGACGGGGGAGAGGATGAGGTCCATCATGTTCGACACATCTTGTTGCCAGGCGGGATCCCGCATATCTTGCGACAGCTCGTTGAGCCGATCCACGCCGCCGGGAGTCAGTATCACTACCACTATCACGACGATGACAATTGCGACAATGACCAATATTTCGGCCACCATCGAAATTCCCATGCCCAGGCAGCCGCCGCCTGCTATTCCTATGACGACGTCGCGCTGCGTTCCACCTGTCCCTCGCAGCCCCCATCCCACCAGGCCGAGCGCGGCCAGCGGCAGGATGCTCATTGTCAGGGCGTGGGTTGGAGCCAGCAGAAGGGCCTGAATCCAGGTTATTGTAGCTGGAGGCACCGGCAAGTTGATTACCTGAGGCAGCCAGCCGATTGCGACTCCCAAAGTGACTAGGATCACGAACGCGGGTCCTAGCGCAAGCCACAGCCACCAGGCGCGAGGGGGATTGAACGGGCGTGAGGGATGTTCTCGCCAGCCAGTCCATCCCTGCAGTGCCAATGGTACGCCGATCCCTAGCCCCAATGCGACCAAGCCTGCTGCCTGGAGCACACCGCTAACATTCGGTGGCCCCTCGGTGACCAGGGCGGGAAGAATTGACATCAATGCCATCAGGCCACCGAAGCAGACCAGCACGACGAGGGCACAGACGCCCAGAATGCCGACGATCAGCCACAGGGTGCGGTGATGCATATTCCCTATCCTTTCGTGCTTACTTCTCCTGTATGATGATCGTCTCGATGACGTCGCCTTTCAGCGGGCCGGTCCCCTGGCTTGGATCGCGGGGGGTGAGGCTCTCGGCGACGTCCATACCCTCG
>CAZWPV010000365.1:0-3544 GCA_964635485.1 uncultured Anaerolineales bacterium | reverse complement strand
CCCCAGTGGGGAATCCAGAACACGTTCCCAAATTTTGAACAGTCACGCGAAGCGTCCTGCCGCCAAGCTATTGACAAATCTGCCAGCCGCATTATACTGAAATGAGTCTGGCTAAAAATCATGGGAGGGGTGGTTTCGGGGGGTGGGGGGGGGGGGGGGGGGGGCGGGCCCCCCCCCCCCCCCCCCAAAAAAAACCCCCCAAAAAAAAAAAAAAAGAAAGGCCGCCCGCCCGCACCCCCACAGATTTTAGCCACACTCTGCTGAAATCACCTCTTGCGAGGCGCAGGCGAAGATGGTCAAACAACCCACGATCGATATCTCGGACATATTGGAGCACATCCCCCCCGACGAGCATGACAACGGCGCACGGGCGCTCGTCGAACGCGCCTACGCCGTGGCTCAGGAGGCCCACGCCGGCAAGGAACGCAAGTCCGGCGAGCCCTACATCCGGCACCCACTGAGCGTGGCCTTTCTGCTGGCCGAAATCGGGATGGACACGGACACCATCGCCGCCGGCCTGCTGCACGACGTGATCGAAGACACTGATACCGATCTGGCGAGCCTAGAGCAGACGTTTGGCCCTCAGATCGCCAACCTGGTCGATGGTGTGACCAAGCTGGAGCAGATCGAACAGGAGCAAAGGGAGCGGTTCAAAGACGACCCCGAAGCGCTGCGGGATGCACAAGAATCAGAGAGCCTGCGCAAGATGTTTCTCGCCATGGCGCAAGATCTGCGGGTCGTAGTCATCAAACTGGCCGACCGCCTGCACAACATGCGCACGCTCGACGCCCTCAAGCCAGAACGTCGCAAGACGTTCGCCCGCGAGACGATGGACATCTTTGCGCCGTTGGCCAACCGGCTGGGGGTGTGGCAGTGGAAATGGGAGTTGGAGGACTTGAGCCTTCGCCACCTCGACTCCGCCACCTACTACGAAATCGCGGCCCTGATCGAGCAACGCCGCGCAGAGCGTGAGGTCGGCATCCAACGGCACATCAGCATCCTGGAGCAGAAACTTGCCGAAGAGGGCATCGAAGCGGATATCTCCGGCCGGCCCAAACAGATCTATAGCATCTATCGCAAAATGCAACGCAAGAACGTGCCCTTCAACCAGGTCCACGACGTGCGCGGCATCCGCGTCATCACCACTACTGTACCGGACTGCTACCGCGTCCTGGGCATCGTGCACGGATTGTGGAATCCCATCCCCGGCGAATTCGACGATTACATCGCCACCCCCAAGGACAACCTGTATCAAAGCCTCCACACGGCGGTGGTCAGCGACGACGGCAAGACGCTGGAGGTGCAAATCCGCACCTGGGAGATGCACCAAGTGGCGGAGTACGGCGTCGCCGCCCACTGGCGGTACAAAGAAGGCAGCAAACGGGACAAGGCGCTCGAAGCCAAGATCGCCTGGTTGCGCTGGCTGATGGAGTGGCGACAGGAGCTCACCGACGCCGGCGAGTTCCTGGATGCGGTCAAAACCGACATCTTCGAGGATCGGGTCTATGCTTTCACGCCCAAGGGCAAGCTGATCGACCTGCCGATGGGCGCAACCCCCGTCGACTTTGCCTACCACATCCACACCGAGATCGGTCACCGCTGCCGGGGGGCGCGGGTCAATGGCAAGCTGGTCAGCCTGGACCGCCAACTCCAGAACGGCGACCAGGTGGAGGTACTGACCTCGCGCCGGGGAGGTCCCAGCCGCGACTGGCTAAACCCGGCCCTGGGCTACGCCAAGACGAACCGCGCCCGCAGCAAAATCCGCCAGTGGTTCCGCCGCCAGAACCGGGAGCAGAACATCATCCAGGGCCGCGAAATCCTCGAACGGGAGCTAAAGCGATTGGGGCTGGAGATCGGTCACGAAACCGTGGCCAAGCTATTCGGCTACGATAAGCTCGACGACTTTCTCGCCGCCATCGGTTTCGGCGACATCAACAGCCAGCAGATCGCCGGCAAGATCGCCGAGACACGCAGCAGGGCGGAGGAGGCAACGCTCGTCGAGGAGGAGATATCCCTCGAGTCTCTTCCATCCGTCCAGACCATCGAGGGCATCCAGGTGCAGGGCACCGGGGGGTTGTTGACCCGGCTGGCCGGGTGCTGTACGCCGCTGCCCGGGAACGACATCGTCGGCTACGTCACGCGGGGACGGGGCGTCACCATCCATCGCCGCGACTGTCCCAACATCCTGCGGCTCAGCGACACAGACCGCTTAATAGAAGTGAGTTGGGGCACCAGGCCGCAGACCTTTCCGGTCACCATTTACATCACGGCCTACGATCGCACCAAGCTGTTGAGCGAGATCTCGACCATCATCGGCGCAGACGATATCAACATCGCCGCGGTCAAGCAGGGCATCAAGGACAACATCGCGATATTCTACATCACCATAGAGATCAACAGCATTGCCCAACTCAGCAACGTGTTAGCCAAGATCGGCAAGCTGCCCAACGTGATCGAGGCGCAGCGGCACACAGGGTAAAGACAAGGCCAACTCCGGCCTTCCCCCTGCCAGGTGGAGCGTATACAAAAACCGGCCTCCGAAAACGCCGGAGGCCGGGCACTACCATGCACATATACTGCGTCAAGATTCCAATTCTACTGCCATCAAGGCGGGGTCGTATTCCAGGCGCTCGACGACAGAGATCATCTGAGCATCCAACCACTCCTGAAGCTTTGTGGCCGCAAGTTGGCGGCTCAACTCATCATTCACCTCTCGCGCCTCCTGGTAGTCTACGACTTCGACGGCGTAGTACGTTGCGCCCAGCGCCCCCTGCGCACTAAACACCCCCGACTTTATGCTAAACGCCTGGGCAGCTATATCTACGCCGAGCGTTTGTTCCAAGGCATCCTTCGTGTACCACTGCAACTCGCTGCCGTAGCCAGGAGCCTCCGCATCCGCCTCAACCTCTTCCTGCAACGCCTCGAAGGAAGCCCCTTCTTCCAAACGTCCGACCAACTCGTCCGCTTTTTCCTGGCTATCCACCTGCAGAAAACGCAACTGAACCTGGTCGGCGGTAGCGGACACCTCCCGCTGAAAGTCCTCCAACAACACTTCATACATCAACTGCGTCCTGGCAAAGGCCCGATACTCCTCATCCGAAAGACCTCGCAAAGCCAGGGTCTCTACGTACTGCTGCTGGAACGCTTCCTCGGTCATCGGCGTGGGAGTAGGCACGAGAGTAGGCACGAGAGTCGGCGTGAGAGTGGGGGTGAGCACCTCCGTGGAAGTCACAGTCGCGGCAGTTGATGGCGTCGCGGTGACGACCTCCGTCACGGCCAGGGTGGCGGTGGCCGTAGGCTCCGGCGTGGGCGTGGGAGGAACGCGATAGTATCCATAGTCCTCTTCAATCCTGCGCTGCACGTCTTCGTCCGTCACCACGAGTCCACGGCGCGCCAACTCCTGGCGCAGCAACTCCTCCTGGATCAGCATATCGAGAACAAAGTCAACCTGCTCCGCCGGCAGGGACATCATGTATTACGTCTTCAAGAAGTCAATCCTGGCACTCAGGTATGTCTCGTTTTTCGTCTTGTGGTTGTGGATATC
>CAZWPV010000364.1:0-3576 GCA_964635485.1 uncultured Anaerolineales bacterium | reverse complement strand
GAAGGCGGAAAGCGCTGGAGACAGCGTTGGCAAGCCTGACCAAGCGTTTTGGCGAAGGGGCGATCATGCGACTGGGGGAGGCGACCCATCTGGATGTCGAGGTCATCCCCACCGGCGCGCTGGCCCTCGACCGTGCTCTCGGCGTGGGGGGCATTCCCCGCGGCCGTGTGACCGAGGTCTACGGGCCGGAGGGGGCGGGCAAAACCACCGTCTGCCAGCACATCGTCGCCGAGGCGCAAAAGCGCGGCGGCACCGCAGCCTTCATCGATATGGAGCACGCTCTCGATCCTGCCTACGCCGCTCTGTGCGGCGTGGACGTGGAGAACCTGCTCATCTCCCAGCCGGATACGGGCGAGCAGGCGCTGGAGATCGCAGAGGCGCTGATCCGCTCCGGGGCGGTGGACATCGTCGTCATCGACTCGGTGGCGGCGCTGGTGCCCCGGGCGGAGATCGAGGGGGAGATGGGGGACTCGCATCCGGGCTTGCAGGCACGGCTGATGAGCCAGGCGCTGCGCAAGCTGAGCGGCGCGGTGAAGCAGTCGAACACGGCGCTGGTGTTCACCAACCAGTTGCGGGAAAAGATCGGGGTGATGTTCGGGAACCCGGAGACGACGTCCGGGGGACGGGCGCTCAAGTTCTACTCGACGGTGCGGCTGGACATCCGGCGCATCGCGGCCATCAAAGAGAAGGGCGAGGTGATCGGCAATCGGACGCGGGTGCGGGTGACGAAGAACAAGGTAGCGCCGCCGTTCCGGGTGGCCGAGTTCGACATCATGTACGACGAGGGGATCAGCAAGGCGGGTGACTTGTTGGACATGGCGGTAGAGTTGGGAGTGGTCGAGAAGCGGGGCTCCTATTACTATCGTGATGATGAAAGCCTGGCGCAGGGGCGGGAGAACGCCAAGCAGTACCTGCGCGACAATCCTGACGTCATCGATCAGATCGAGGCTATCGTTCGAGAGCGGATGGCTCTGGGAGAAGATTCAACGCCGGCCACTGAGGAGGCAGGCGAACTCGATTAACTGACTTCTATTTGCATATTCTGTTTCACAGGCTAGAATTAGCCACAGGTTGATCTCAAATATTGGCGCTTTTGTGTGAAGCGCTGGGTAAGAATCCATTCCTTCTCGAGACACACAATTGCTTTGCTAGAATCTGTCTGAAGAACGGCGGTAGATATCTGATAGGTTAGGAGCGTGGTCGTAACGAAGGATTGCGTAAATCATAGCAGAGCGATTGCACCAGGCAATCGGGCTCGGTGTTTCCAGTAAGAGAAGGGTATAACCTGCTCCAAGGTGGGCAGTGGTTGTTGCTTTGTTGAGATCAGTGTTGCCGGCTGTGCGGCAATGTGGGCCGTGGCTTTTCAAGCCACGGCTTTTGTCATTTGCAATGTTTGATGTCTGATGTTGGGAGGAACGATCACCGCGCTGCGCTTTCAGAAGCGCAACAAGGACCGGGTTAACGTTTATCTTGACGGGCGGTTTGCCTTTGGACTGGCTGCCATTGAGGCGGCTCGTCTCCAGGTGGGCCAAACGTTGGGCGATGCCGACGTCGCTCGATTACGAAACCAGGATGAGATCGAGCGTGCTTACGAGCGCGCGCTTAACTTTCTATCTTATCGTCCTCGCAGCGAGGCCGAGGTGCGCCGTAATTTGCGCGGTAAGAACTTGGAGGAGAAAGCCGTCGAGGGTGTGATTGAGCGCCTGACGCGGGCTGGGTTGCTGGATGACCGGGAGTTTGCCCGTTATTGGGTGGAGAACCGGTTGCAGTTCAAGCCGCGAGGCGTGCGGGCGCTGCGCCAGGAGCTGTGGGAGAAAGGCGTTCCAGACGCTGTCATCGCCGAAGCGATCGAGGGCTTTGACGAAGAAGACGCCGCTCGCCGGGTGGCAGAGGCTGGCGCTCGCAGGATGGCGCATCTCGAATCTCGTGATTTCCGTCGCAAGCTGAACGCGTATATGGCGCGCAGAGGCTTCTCCTATGCGGTCATCAGACCGCTGGTCGAGGAGATGCTGGAGACGGTCTGCTGCGAGATATTATCCGACATAGGAGAAAGCGAGGGAATGTAAATGAATGACGTATGGAGAATCATCATAGTAGCAATCCCGGCGCTGGCCGTGGGATTTGGGGTGGGCTTCCTGATACGGAGCTATGTGGTTCAAGCCAAGATCAAGAAGCAGCAACAAGAGGCCGAGCAGCAAGTACACGAGGCAGAGAACAAGGCCAGCGAGATTGTTCTAGCCGCCAGAGATGAAGCGCTCAAGATTCGCAATGACGCGGAGCAGGAGCTGGAGCGGCGTCGCAGCGCTTTGCGCAGGGAGGAGGAACGCCTGCAGCAGCGGCGCGAGAAAATGGATCACCACCAAGAGCGGTTGGAACAACGGGAGCAGAGCCTCAACAAGCGCCAGAGCTCTCTGGACAGACAGCGTAACGAGGTCGAGCAGCTGCGGCAGGAGCGGGTGGCGACACTGGAGCGGATCGCCGGGCTGAGCCGCGAAGAGGCCAAAGAGGAACTCCTGACGATTGTCGAGGAAGAGAATCGTCAGGAGATGGCGCGGGTGATCCGTGAGGTAGAGGCTGAGGTCAAGGAGGAAGCGGACGAGCGCGCCCGCAAGATCATCACCTACGCCATGCAGCGTATGAGCAGCGAGCAGGTGGCCGAGTTCACGGTCTCGACAGTCCCGTTGGCATCCGATGATATGAAGGGACGGATCATTGGCCGTGGCGGGCGCAACATCCGCGCTTTCGAGCAGGCGGCTGGAGTCGACGTGGTCGTGGATGATACGCCCGAGGCAGTCATCATTTCCTGCTTCGATCCGGTTCGGCGTGCAGTCGCCACACGGTCCATGGAACGACTGGTGGTCGATGGACGCATTCACCCTGCCCGCATCGAGAAGATAGTTGCGGATAGCCGGAAGGAGATCGAGCGCGTCATCCGCGAGGAGGGAGAGAGGGCGTCCTACGAGGCCAGTGTGCCCGGGCTACACCCCGAGATCATCAAGCTGTTGGGTCGGCTCAGGTTCCGCACCAGCTATGGGCAAAACCAGCACGCGCACGCCATCGAGACGGCCAAGCTGGCTGGGTTGCTCGCCGAGGAGTTGGGGGCCGATGCTGATTTGGCTCGCGCGGGAGGACTGCTGCACGACATCGGCAAGGCGGTGGATTTTGAGGTGGAGGGGACACACGCGAGCATCGGTGCGGAGCTCTGCCGGCGCTACGGCGCTCCGGAAGAGGTGATAAACTGCATTGAGGCCCACCACCACGAAGCAGAGCAGAACTCCATTGAGGCCGTCATCGTCGAAGTTGCCGATGCTATCTCCGGTGCGAGGCCGGGGGCGCGTCGCGAGAGTCTGGATCTGTATCTGAAGCGCATCCACGCTCTGGAAGAGATCGCCAACTCCTTCACGGGGGTGGCTGATTCCTACGCCATCCAGGCTGGCCGCGAGGTGCGTATCATCGTCAAGCCCGAGGAGGTGGACGACCTGGCAACCATTAAGCTCTCTCGGGATATCGCCCACAAGCTTGAGGAGAGTATGGAGTATCCGGGGCAGATCAAGGTAACGGTGATCCGTGAGGTGC
>CAZWPV010000363.1:0-3577 GCA_964635485.1 uncultured Anaerolineales bacterium | reverse complement strand
GCGGCAAAGGCCTCGTTCAGCTCGATCAGGCCGATGTCGTCCAGGCTGAGGCCGGCCCGCTTCAACGCCTTGGGCATGGCAAAGGCCGGCCCGATGCCCATGTAGGCCGGATCGACCGCCGCGTAGGCGTAGCTGACGATGCGCGCCGTGGGCTTGAGGCCCAGCTCCTGCGCCTTTTCCGCCGTGCAGACGATCATCGCCGCCGCGCCGTCGGAGATAGGGCAGGCATTGGCCGGCGTGACCGTGCCGTCCTTCTTGAACACGGTAGGGTAGAGCGCCGCCTTCTGCACCGTCAAACCGGCGTTGATCGTTTCATCATGGATGATCGGCTCGCGCGCCACCTCCTGCCCCGCGACCTTCTTGATGATCTCCACGGGCACGATCTCGTCGTCGAACTTGCCCATGCGCTGGGCCATAAAGGCCTTCTTGTGGGATTGCACCGCGTACTCGTCCTGTTCCTCGCGGGAGATGGCATACTTTTCCGCCAGGTTCTCGGCGGTGCGGCCCATGACCTGGTCACAGATGGGGTCGGTGAGCCCCTCCCACAGCGCGTCGGTCAGCTCAGCGTGACGGAGCTTGTAGCCCCAACGGGCATTCTTGAGGATGTAGGGGATGTTGCTCATACTCTCCGTGCCGCCGCAGAGGTAGATCTCCCCGTCGCCCGTCTGGATGGCCTGGTAGGCCGAAGTGACGGATTGCATGCCCGAGGCACAATTGCGCTGGACGGTAAAGGCCGGCACATCGATGGGCACGCCCGCCATCAGCGCCGCCACGCGGGCGATATTGGCCGCGTCGGAGGGCTGGCCTATGTTGCCCAGGATCACCTCATCCAAAATCGCCGGATTGAGCCCAGTCTGTTCAAGCACCGCCCGGAAGACGATCTCCGCCAGATCCTGGGCGCGCTTGCTGCGCAGCGCACCGCCGTGAGAGCCCACTGGCGTGCGCACCGGATTCACGATAACAACTTCTTTCACCTAAGCACCTCCTTGGTTTTCTGTAGCTACTCGCAATCCACGGATGACTATCTCCAAGGCCGCCTCGTAAAGCGCCTCGCTCTTCAAACCCACCATCTCGCGCCGCAACGGATGCGCCATCAGTTCCAGCGCGCCGTTCAGCGTCGCCCACAGGGTAGCGGCTGCCTGGCGGGCATCACAATCGCCAAACGCGCCCTGCTCGATTCCCTGCTCGATGGCGTGCACCACCCAGTCCAGCCCTTCCATACTGGTCTCCAGCGCCCTCTGATAAACCACAGGGGCAACCACCTCGCGGAACCGGCCTCTATCCATCGCCATCAGGAAATGGAAATAACGCGGCTCCCGCTGAAAGAAGCGGAAGTAAGCCCAGCCCAACCGCTGCAGCCGCTCATCGGCAAGAAGAGACTCCTCCGCTGCGTAGGCTTCCTCCAACTCCTGAACCAGTTCACGCAGTCCCTCTAAAAGCAAATGAGCAAGGATGGTCTCCTTGCTCTCGAAATACAGATACACGGTGCCCTTGCTGACCTCCGCCCGCTCGGCCACGGCCTCCACCGTCGCCTGGTGGAAACCATCCTCGAAGAACACCTCGCGGGCTGCCTGAAGGATGGACTGCCGTCGCTCCTCCTTTTCCCGCTTGCGGCGTGCCCTGGTGGTCAGATATCACCTCCGCACTAACCCACAGTCACTAACTGACTCATAGTCAATATACAACGAAAAAAGGACAATGTCAATAACCCGGCGAAAACTTTAAGCTTGTGCCTTCTCGTCGCTGTGCTATAATGAAGTGCCAAGTAGCAAAAACTCGATAGGAGATCTCATGCGGCGCTCGAAAAACCGTTTGACACGCATCATCATCATCATCGTCAGCATCGTCGTCGTCGTCGGGCTGGGTCTCACCCTGATATCCCCCCTCCTGATGCGCTAGCGTCAACAAAAGCTACCAACAAATCTGCTTCTCTGGTGAAGGAGCCAGATATGACCAACGAGCCACTCAAAATCCTGTTCCTTTCTGCCGAGGCAGTACCCTTTGCCAAAGTGGGCGGGCTGGCCGACGTGGCGGGCGCGCTGCCCAAAGCCATCCGTGCCATGGGCCACGACGTGCGGCTGATGATACCGCGCTACGGTACAATCCGCAGCAACCAGTTTCACATGGAAAAAGTCGGCGAGCCCTTCCCCATCCCACTCGGCCCCGGAAAGGAGCACGTCCACCTGGTCAAGACGACACTGGATGAACTGCCAGTCTACCTTATCTGGAACGAGCAATACTTTTCCTCTCGCGACCGCGTCTACGGCTTTGAGGACGACGCCCAGCGCTTTGCCGTCTTTGGACGAGCGGCCCTCGCCGCCCTCAAACTGCTCGACTGGCAACCCGACGTGATACACGCTAACGACTGGCACACAGGGCTTGTGCCCGCGTGGCTGGATACAGAGGGCCAGCGAGACCCCTTCTATCGCGACACAGCCACCTTGTTCACCATCCATAACCTGACGTACCAGGGAATCGCCGGACGGCTGATTCTCACCTTTGCCCAGATGGACTACTTGAAACACCTGGATGTCGAGCAACCCGGAACGGTTAACTGGATGGCCCAGGGCATCGCCCACGCCGACCTGATCAACACCGTCAGCGAGCAATACGCCAAGGAGATCCTGCTGCCCGATATCGGCATGGGCCTGGCCCCTCTGCTAAAGGAGCGAAAGGACCGGCTCTTTGGCGTGTTGAACGGGATCGACTACGACGAGTGGAATCCTGCCACCGACCCTCACATTCCCCATCATTTTGACGTCGAGACACTTGACCAGCGGGCGGTCAACAAAGCCGCGCTGCAACAGCAGGCCAGGCTACCCGTCCAACCCGACGTTCCCCTGGTGGGAATGGTCTCGCGCCTGGATTATGTCAAGGGAATGGACTTGATGGAACCGGTGCTGGAGTGGCTTCTTGCGGAAGGCGAAGTCCAGTTCATCCTGCTCGGCACCGGGCAGGAAGAATACCATCAGATGTTCGAGCGCATTCAAGCGCGCTACCCCACCCAGATGCACGCTTTCCTCAAATTCGACGACGTTCTGGCTCGCCGCATCTATGCTGGATCCGACATGTTCCTGATGCCCAGCGCCGTCGAACCGTGCGGGCTGGGGCAAATGATCGCCATGCACTACGGCTGTGTACCCGTCGTGCGGGCAACCGGCGGGCTGGCCGACACCGTCTCCAACTACACGACGCGTAATCGCAAGGGCATCGGCTTTACCTTCGCCAAACACACACCCAAGACATGCATCCGCACGCTAAAGCGGGCGCTCAAGACCTATCACAACAAAAAGGTCTGGCGCAAACTCCAGCAGCGGGGGATGGAATCCGACTTTTCCTGGGCGGCCTCGGCACAGGAATACGTCAAACTCTACCAGAAGGCCACACAGATACACCGGTCTTAGGCAGTCAGCATGCACACCCTGGCGATGATCTTGGCAGGCGGGGCAGGCAGCCGCCTAAGCGTACTGACGCAGAAGCGAACCAAGCCCGCGGTCCCCTTTGCCGGCAAGTATCGCATCATCGACTTTACCCTCTCCAATTGTGCCAACTCGGGCATCTTTACCGTCGGCATCTG
>CAZWPV010000362.1:0-3581 GCA_964635485.1 uncultured Anaerolineales bacterium | reverse complement strand
TCCCGGCGTAGTCAGGAAATTGAAAGCCTTACTGCCTGACCGAGCGTCTCACCAGGCTTCAGCCTGATATGGACGCGTAGCACCACCGTCGTTCATCCGCGCTCTACTCTTGGTGGATACAGAAGGAACCCCTCTCGATTTCGAGTTCGAGACCCACCCACACGTTATTCACTTTCGCACGGAAGCCGTAAGCCGCGCGAGACGGCGGCCGACGGCAGGCTGAAGTCGCCGCAGGCTGCGCGCCGCCGGCTGGAGATGCGCCTTTCTTGCCAACAGGGCTCCTAAAACAGACGTGCGTGCTTTGACTATTCTGAAATTTCGTGATATAATGTAGCAGATTGTTATATACATAGTAGATATAATAGAAACATACTATAACGAAACGTACTATGGCCAGTGGAAAGGGTATTCGGCATTTCATCTTGGGCCTGTTGACCCGGCAGCCGATGTCGGGTTACGATATTAAACGCTTTTTCGAAAATCTGAGTTGGTTAATCGATGTGCCAAGCCTTGGAAGCCTCTACCCTTCCTTGCACGCCTTGTTAAGAGACGGCTTGGTGACTGTGGAGGTGGTCGCAAACCAAGATCGGCCGTCACGGAAGATCTATTCGATCACAGAGGCGGGTGAAAAGGCATTGCGGACGTGGCTGAATCAGCCATCTGGGTCGAATGCCTCCCTGAAAAAGTTCGTCATGCGCCTGGCGCTGGCCGGTCAGCTTTCGCAGGTTGGCCTGCTCGCCCACCTTGAGCAGCGGCGTGCACACGTTGCTGCCCAAAAGGTGACTTTGGAGCAAGCCATCGGGGCCGAGGACGGGGTCACAGATTTAGGAGAGCGTCTGATGCTTGACTACGGGCTCAGTTTGGCCGCTGCAGAGTTGGCTTGGCTGGATAGCACGTTGAATCGGTTGTCCCGACCGTCATTGTCTGTTGAAGCTGCTGAAAGTGAGAAACGCAGCTTTACCACTCTGACTGCTTGAGGTGCACGCCTGGGGAATCACATCTAAATCTCAAATCTAGATTTTCCAGATAGACGACTGTGGACCTGGTAAGTGCCGAGACGAAACCGGTGATTGGTGCGGCTTGCCAGGTCCATCTCGTTTGGCAGAGGTATAGATTGTGGAAGACAGAAAAATAAACCTACGAACAGAACTTGACAAAGTACGAGCTCAGATCACTTCACTGCAAAGTGCTCTTAACAACAAGCCGGACTATGGTCTGGGCGAAGGCGATCCTGCAATCACGCGTCAGGAACTTGACCGTGCGTTGCTGGAGCAGCTCAAGGAGCGGGCTGCCGGTATAGAGCACGCACTTTTGACCGTCGCCGAAGGTGAATACGGGGTATGCGAGGAATGTGGACAGCCGATCCACCCTGACCGCCTGGCGGTTCTGCCAGACGCCAGAACGTGCATTCGCTGTGCGAAGGCGCGTGAGAGTGAACGAGCCGGTTAGCAGCCAGGGCGGGAGCAGGGAACGGCTACGTTGACAATGTCACAATGTCACATCAGAAGAGCACAGTTCGATAGAGGAGGTGAGTTTAGATTTGGCGCAGGTGGTATTGAAACCCGGTGAATCGCAGGCCAGCCTGCTCAGGCGTTTCCGCAAAAAGGTCACGCGGGAGCGCATCTTGAGCGACGTGAAGAAAAAGCGGTTCTTCATAAAGAAAAGCGAGGAGCGCAGACGTGCCCGTCGCAAGGCCGTGCGCAAGCAGCAACAACGCCTGAGACGGGAACAACGAAGACGATATTAGGGCCTAACCCTCCAAATCCTTGTGTGATGGGCTAGAATCTAAAGAGGGCATATAGGCCGCCCGCTTTGGCTCCGGTTTATCCGGGTTAGGTAGATGACACAAAATGGTTCAACAGCAAGAGAACGTACAGCAGCAGAGATTCTCGGCGCTACTCGAGAACGATTACGACTATGAGCGACCGCGACGCGGGCAGCTTTGCCGGGCAACAATCCTGTCTATCGACGAGAACGAGGTGATCGTCGACCTGGGATGCAAGCGGGATGGCATCGTACCCCGCACGGACCTGGAACGGCTGGACGATGCGTACCGCGACAGTTTGCAGGTCGGGGATAGCGTCCCAGTCAGCGTGCTGGCCGTCTCGGGTTGGCAGGGCGAACTCGTCGTCTCGCTGAACCAGGGACTGGCACACCAGGATTGGCTGCGGGCGGAAGACCTTCTGGAAAGCGGGGAGGTCTGCCAAGCCGAGGTGATCCTCGCGAACCGTGGCGGCGTCGTCGTCCAATTCGGACGTCTGCGTGGCTTTGTACCGAATTCTCATCTAGCCGTAATGAGCCATGGCGCGCGGGGCGAGCGGTTGCACCGCGCCAAATCCGAATTGCTCGGCCAGACCTTGTCGCTGGCGGTTATCGAGGTGGATCAGCAGCGCCGACGTCTTGTGCTATCGCAGCGCTTTGCGGACAAGCACAGGCGGCAGAAGCTGCTCGCAGAGTTGACCGAGGGAGAGGTCAGGACCGGCGTCGTGCGCAACCTGGTCAAGTTTGGAGCCTTCGTGGACTTGGGAGGCGTGGATGGCTTGATCCATATCTCAGAGTTGGACTGGAAGCACGTGAATCGCCCCGGCGAGGTTCTGAGCGTGGGAGATGAGGTGGAGGTTTACATCCTGAAGGTAGATCGAGAGCGGGAGCGCATCGGCCTGAGTCGCAAACGGCTCTTGCCAGATCCCTGGTCTCGCGTGGCCGAGAGGCTACACGTCGGTCAAGTGATCGAAGGGGCGGTGACAAACGTGGCCGAGTTTGGCATCTTTGTAGATCTGGGCGAGGGGGTCGAAGGACTGGTACACACCTCCGAGATACCGGATGGGGAGATTGGCTGGGCAAGCTTGAAGGCTGGATCTCCGATCACAGTGCATGTGTTGAAAATCGCCCCCTGGCGTCGTCGCATCGCACTCAGCCTGAAGGACGTTCCGGCCACCATGTCTCTGGATGTTGAGGCACCGCCCGTTTTGGCCGGCGTGGAGTGCTGATTGGCACTCTCAGTGGTAGGCAATGTGTTGGAGGATGACTAGATGTCGGAGCAAAATAAGAGTTGTCGAATGTGAGCGATGTGGATGTGGCTTCATTCTGTCACCGACCTATCGCGACTGGCTAGCCCGTCGAGGGGTGAAAGTGATCCGGCCGATGCTTTGTCCGACCTGTTTCATGAAGGTGGGGCCGCTGCCTAAAAAGCGCAGCGTGGTGAAGTGGTTCAATCCAAACAAGCACTATGGGTTCATCAGTGTCGAGGAAGGGGAGGATGTCTTCTTTCACCAGCGGCAGATTGTCGAGGGCGGCGAAGAGACGTGCGAGGGCCAGACAGCCCGGTTTCACATGCGTTACGCTGAAAAGGGGCCGGAGGCCTTGAACGTGGAATTACTAGCAGCTTGTCGGAGAGAACCGTCATTCTGAGGAGCGGAGGCGGTGAAGCCGCCGGAGCGACGAAGAATCTCATTGTGGAAGCACTCGACAACCAAAAAGCGAGATTCTTCGGCCCCTCCGGGGCCTCAGAATGACGAAACAGGCAGTGTTTTGCCTCGGCGATTTTCTCTCCGACAGACTGCTAGGGAAATAAAGAGGTG
>CAZWPV010000361.1:0-3581 GCA_964635485.1 uncultured Anaerolineales bacterium | reverse complement strand
CCGCGTCGGCGCCCGGCGGGAGGAGCACGTAGCTGCGGGCGTAAGGCTCGCGGGGAAGCCCTCGCGGCGGCGGTAGTGGATCGAGGTATGGACGCGGGTTGAGGTAGTCGCCGTTGGCGGGCAGTCTCAACCCGTCGATTTTCAATGAGAGGTGTAGGTGCGGGCCGGTGCTCGCGCCCGTGCTGCCGGCGGTGCCGATGGGATCTCCGGCCTGTACGCTGTCGCCTTTTTCCACCGTCACGTGCGTCATGTGGCCGTAGAGCAGCGTCACCTGTCCTACGCTCTTTACTTCACTGGTGATATAAGCGTGGTGGCCGTAGCCGGTCTCGATCATCTGCTTGCGGGTGACGATGCCACCGAGGCAGGCGCGGATGGGGGAGCTGGCGGGGTCGTCGTGTTTGACCTGAAAGTCGGCGCCGTTGTGCCCGCCGCGCAGCGAGTTGGCGAAGGAGGTCTCGTAGTAGCGCCGTTGATTCTCACCGTAGAACTGGGTGTAGTGGTGGAACTCGGTGGGCCAGGTGAGGCGCAGGGCCGCCGGGTGAGGCATACGCGGGCGGGCGGCGATCCGCTCGATGATTGCCCGGGGCTGGCCGTCGGCGTCCATCCAGGTCTGAGAGGCGTAGGCGGGGTCGGGCGAGCGGAGTATGAAAGCGTAGGCGGCCTGCACGCGCGGCCAATTGGCCTGATTCCCCGGCCAATCCTGATAGCAACCGTCGTACTGGGCGCAGGTGAAGTAGAACTCGGCGTACTGGTCGCCTTTGGCAGCGCCGGACGTGCTGACGTTGACGTTGGAGAACTCGGAGATGACCAGTGGCTTGTCTCGGAAGGTCTCCAGATACTGGTGGATGAAGCCCATGCCGCCATCGAAGGCATGCAGCTGGGAGGCGCTGTCCCAGTACACGTGAGCGCATACAAAGTCGGCCTCCTCCACGGCGGCGGCGCAGCTCTGTAGAAACTCGTTCGGAGTGATGGCGGCCGTGGCCCCTGGCTGACAGGGCGGCGGTGGCGTGAGACCGGGAAAGCCGGCCCGTACCTGGGGGCCGAAGGTGGTTTTCAAAATTTCCCTGGCGGAGACGAACCAGTCGCCAAAGGCGGTGGGGTTATCCCAAGAGACGCCATATCCCCGGTCGGGCCGGTTTGGCTCGCCGTGTATCTCAAAGTCGCGCACGCCGGCCTGGACAAAGCGCTCTATCGACGGGGCAAAATAGTCGATGAAAGCCTGCGGCGAGGTAGGCTGCTCGCTTGGTTCCGGGCTGAGCGTCTGAACCAGGAACGTGTGGATTCCGTTGTCGCGGTAGATGGCGAGGTCAGAGGCCGGGTTGACGATGGCCCGCAGCTTGATCGCCTCCAGCTTGGCTTGACGAATGACGTCGAGATCGACTGCCGTGACGGGGCCGTTCCCGACCAGTAATCCGGCTCTGGCAAATAGCATGGCATACCTCCTTGGCTACGGTGTTTCCCTCTCGATGAAACAGGCGATGCCTTCCACGATACCCTGGGCCACTAAGTCTGACCGTTCGGTGAGCATCTCGCGGTCGGCGAACATGAAGCCGGTCTCGATGATGGCCCCTGGCGTGTAGCCGTTGATTTCGTAGAATGTGTGGTAGTGGCTCATGTCGGGGGTGATGCTGTTAGCGTGAAAGTACAGGTCGGTGCGCGCCTCATAGTGCTTTTTGAGGCAGGCGACCAATCGATCTTCTTCCTCCGGCACCATGCTGTTGGCGACGCGGGCTACTTTGAACCCGCTGGCTGGCGGCGTGGCGTTGGGAATCTCGTCGCACGAATCGGCGTGGATTGAGACGAGTGCGTCGGCGCGATAATCTTGCAGCCGATCATCGAACTCCTCCAGCAGATCGACCTGGTAGCCGCGCGCTTTCAGGGTATTGACGACTCGCTGGGCGACGTCGAAATTGACGTCGACTTCCCGCAATCCATCCGGGCATATCGCGCCTGTGTCGTTCCCCCAGTGGCCGGCCACGATGCCGACGTGCGGCGGGGCAGGGGACGGTGTCACGGTCGGAGGGGACGTCGCCGCTGGCGTCTCGCCTGCCGCAGGGGATGGAGGTGGATCGCTGGATGGGACTGGTGGGGCGGTCGAAAAGATGGATGCGGGGGCGGTTTCTGGCGTGGGATCGGCGGTCTGTTGAGCTCCCAGCAGCCCGTAGAACATCGCGCAGATGGCGGCCACGCAAGCGACGATGACGACCAGACGTGAGGCGTTGAGTAGAGTGCCCGACGCTTCCTCGCGAACGGCTGATGCGTGACCGCCTGAATGCCGTGCCACCTTGGTCTCTTCCTCCTCGCCATCTATCTTACCCTGGATTGGGGGAGAAGTCAATCTGTGTGCTCTACATGCGATCTGGAAGATCGCACTACGACGGCAA
Source organism: uncultured Anaerolineales bacterium (assembly GCA_964635485.1). Lineage (GTDB taxonomy): Bacteria > Chloroflexota > Anaerolineae > B4-G1 > B4-G1 > JAFGED01. The sequence continues at coordinate 1,197 of CAZWPV010000361.1, read as the reverse complement.
GTTGCATGGATATGTACAAGATCACATCCCATCTGACAAGATTCGCCCCTACCTTTCGCTCGGCTCCGTCCGCCATATCGAATCTCGCAAAATAAACAGCACGACAACCGCCAAGCAAGTCAATCCATACACCCCAAGCCCGAAAGAAAGCACCTTATCATCCGGGCGCGCTACGTATTCCAGCATGAAGGCGTACACGCTGTTCACCACACCGTGCAGAAATGCCGCTAACCAGATACTCCTGGCCTTTAGCACTGCATAGCTCTGAACGAAACCCCACAAAACAAAGAACACCAAGCCCAATCCTAGCCCCAGAATCGTTGACGGGTAGGTATGAGCGCCGCTCAGGATCACCGGGAAATGCCACAAGCCCCAGACCAACCCCACTATTGCAACCCCACGGCGTTTCCCCAGTTTGACCAGTTCGTCTTGTAGGAAGCCCCGCCACCCATACTCTTCACCAAACACTACCGCTAATCCACTGAGTGGGATTCCGGTCACCGCAAGCCCAAAGGCCACGACCAGCGCCAAAGGATACAGACCTTCTGGAACAGCGATCCCATACACCTGCTCAACTTGACCCTGGAATTGCCCCAGCCCCAGAAGCAGGTTCATCCCAGCCTGTAAGGCGAAGAAGGCTACCACGCCCAACACCAATTTCATTCCCTGGTCTGTATTCCCTGGCTGCAACCCGGCTTGTTCGAGATCCTCTTTACTGCTCTGTCCAGCCACAAAGAGGGTCAGCAGTGTCCACAGCGTCGTCAGCAGACTGCCCACTCCTTGGAAGACTGCAGACTGACCCTGGGCCAATATCCCCATGAGCGTGACAATCCCATAGAGCGCTGTAAGCAGCAGAAAGCCGTACAGAATCCAGCGAGGCTTTCCCCGGTAGCGCCGGAAATGGACAGGGCTATCCTTGAAGACAAAGAGCCGAAGGACGAGGGCCACGAAAGCCGGAAAAAGCATGTCCAGCGGCGACATGCCCAGCTCAAGATAGGCTCCATGCCCGATGGTGACAGCAATCAGAAAACCAAAGCCCCAGGACAGAGCGAAGGTGAGAAGCAGGAAAGCAGCGACTCGCCCGATTCGTAGACTTCTCATGGTTTCCTCTCTTTTCACAGTTGCATAGACCGCACGCCACTTAGACAAGCGCGAAGCAGCCAACCATCACCGCTGGTGGCGACACACATTGCATCG
>CAZWPV010000360.1:0-3611 GCA_964635485.1 uncultured Anaerolineales bacterium | reverse complement strand
GCCGGTAGAGACCGTACGCCAGCGCCAGAAAGACGCACGCGGCGACCGGCGGGCTGAGTAAGATGTCTCTGATCATAATCGTTTATCCCGAGGCGAAACCTTGCGAAGGTTCGGTACGCTCTCTGGCTACAAGATGTCTGTGTTGATCAGAAGCTATACCGGCGAGAAGGCTTTGTTTAACCTTCGCAAGGTTGGCCATATTGTTATTTTCCCAACTCCAACAAATAGACGCTTGCCTCACTCGTCCAATCTAGCCACGGGCCCGGGTACAGGCCCACGGCGATCACGAGCGCCCCCATCACGATCAGCGGGACGACCATCCAGGGCGAGGTGCGGAACCTGCGCGCGTGACGGATGGGGGGAGGGGCAAACAGGGCGCCGATCAGCGGCAGGTAGTAGCCCAGGCCCAGCAGGCTGTTCAGCAGGAGGACCGTCAATCCCACGTAGCCGAGGGCATCGGAAGAGCGCAGGCCGTTGGTCACGACGAACCACTTGCCGGTGAAACCGGCCAGCGGCGGTATGGCGGCCAGTCCCCCCAGCGCCACGGTGAAGCACACGGCCACCAGGGGCAGGCGCGCCGCCGTCCCATGCAGTTGATTGATCGTGGTGGCGTCGAGATAAAAGTGGCACACGCCTTTGGACAGGAAGGCCAGGCCCTTCATCAAGGCCTGGACGATGATCAGGAAAAAGCCTGCCTGGATGGCTCCGACGAGATCGTATCGCAACCCGATGCCCATGGTGAGCATCAGGTATCCCACCTGAGCGACGGTCGAATAGGCCAGCAGCCGTTTGGTGTGGGTCTGCACCAGCGCCATGCCGTTGCCCACCGTCATGTTAAAGAGCGAGAGCACGATCAGCAGTGTCCCCAGGCTGTGCGCCGAGAGGCCCAGCCCCAGGCTGATCTTGAGCAGCGTGTAAAAAGCGCTCTGGACGATGATGCCGGAGAGCATGGCACTGACGCTGCTGGGGGCCCGCCCGTGAGCGTCGGGCAGCCAGGTGTGCAGCGGGACGATGGCGCTCTTGATCCCCAGGCCGGTGACGATGCAGGCGATTCCGGCCCGGGTCCACGGTCCCGGTGCGCCCATCCCCCCTTCTCTCCCCCCCAGTGGGGGGGATGAAGGGGGGGGCAACACGAGTTGCCCCGTTTCCCGGTAGACGAACGAGATGCCCAGCAAAAAGATGACCGTGCCCACGCTGCCCATCATCAGGTACTTGAAGCTGGCCTCGATGGCCGTCTGGGTGCGGCGGCGGAATCCGACCAGCACGTAGGCGGATATGCTCATCAGCTCGCAGAACAAGTACAGGTTGAACAGGTCTGCTGCCAGCACCATCCCGACTAGCCCGGTCGCCAGCAGCAGGAGCAGCGGGTAGTAGGTCTCGTAGCGACGGTCGAGCGTCAGGTAGTGGCCGGAGTACAGGGCTACCAGCAGTCCCAGTCCTAATGCCACACCCGCGACCACTAATGCACCGGGTTCGGCACGCAGGGAAGCCTCCCCCGGCCCGAAGCGTCCCCAGTTTGGAAGATGCTCGGCGCTCGTCATGAATTGCAGGAGCACGAGCGTCCCCAATGCCGCCGCAAAGACCGCCGCTGTGAACGCGGCCAAGCAGTCATTGCGGCCGGTGACAAAACGCGCCACCAGGTAGACGGCGAATGCGCCGCCGATCAGGCAGATCAGGGGCAGGATGACCCAGATGTCTCCCGTCACCAGTTGCCCCCCAGGATCATCGCCAGGGCCTGGTTCACCCAGGCGAACACGGGCGCCGGGACGAGGCCCTCGACGAGCGCGAGGGTGGCCAACAGGACCGTTGGTGCGACCATCGCCCAGTGAGGACGCGTGATGGTCAGTTCCGGCGGGCGCGGGCCGAAAAAGACGCGCCCCACGAACCACAGCGCATAGGCCACCGTCAGCAGCGAGCCGAACAGGGATAGGATCGCCAGGCCGAGGTTAGGCGTGCGAAAGCCCCCGGCAAAGATCATCCACTCGCTATCAAAGATGCACAGGGGCGGCACGCCGGCGATGGCCAGCGCGCCTACGATGGTGCAAAAGGCCGTCAGGGGCATTGCGCCTCTCAGGCCGCCCAGTTCGGTGATGCGTCGCCGCCCCGTGGCGTGGATGATCAGCCCGATGCCCATAAAGAGCAGCGCCTTGACGATGGCGTGAAAGACGACGTGCAGCGTCGCTCCGGCGATGCCCTCGTAGGTCAGCGTGCCCAGCCCGAACAGGATGTACCCCATCTGGCTGACGCTGGAGTAGGCGATGATGCGCTTGACGTCGCGCTCGGCCAGGGCCATCAGCGCGCCATAGATCTCGGAGACGATGCCCGCCACCATCATCGGCACGGCGAAGGGGGCCATCTGCTCCATCGAAAAGATGCTCAGCGGAAAGCGCAGGACGCCGTAGGTGCCCATGCCCAGCATCGCCGCCGCGAGCATGATGGTCACCGGCATCGGAGCCACGGCGTGGGCGTCGGGCAGCCACAGGTGCACCGGGAAGATGGCCATCTTGACGCAAAAGCCGACGATAAAGAGCACGGTCACGGTCGTGACCAGGGTGGGCGTCAGCTCGATGCCTGACTGCAGGGCCGAGAAGCTATCGCTGCCGGCGGCATCGTAGAGGACGAGCAGGCCCACCAGCACCATCAGCGAACCGAGGTGGGTAAAGATAAAGTACTTGAGCGCCACCGCCCGGCGCTGGCTGCCCTCGCCCCAGGCGGCGATCAGCGCGCAGGAGGCCACCAGCATCAGCTCCCAGAAGACGTAAAAGAGGAACATGGAGTTGGCCAGGGTGGTGCCCGCCATGCCGACGGCAAATAGCATCAGCAGGGCGTAAAAGACCGGCGACCTTTCGTCGAGGTGGTGGTAGCCCCAGGCGTAGACGACCGCCAGCAGCGTCACGGAGGCCTCGGTGAGGAGGAAGGGAAAGGCCAGCCAGTCGGCGCGCAGTTCCAGGCGGATGTTGGCCGCCGGGACCCAATCCATAGCAAACGTGGGCGCGTCCCCGCGCTGGAGCGCGGGCAGCAGGGCGAACGCGCTGACCAGCGAGAAAGCCGCGGCTGCACCCGCCAGCCAGCCCGCCGCACGCACGGCGCGCCCGCGCAGGAGGACGAGGATCAGCGCCATCGCCAGCGGCGCGCCCAGGGTGGTCAGTAGCCATATAGTTTCAGTGTTCATAGATTACCTCCCGCAATCATCAGGGTCAGGATCGCCAGCGCCAGGGCGAGGGGCACCCACAGCAGGTTGCGCCGCAGCCGCCCGGTGTGCCAGCGCTGCATTCTCCGGCCTAGCGCCAGGGCGGCGCTTACGGCGCGGCGCAGGATACCCTCCAACCCTTCCTGTTCGATGGTGCGATGCGCGATGTCAGCGCTGTCTGTCACCACTTGGATGGAACGGTCTATCATTCCCTCTAGAACCCCATGTTCCACGATCCAGACGATTCTCGCGCTGTCGGTCACAGCGTGCTTGATCCAGGCGACGGTTCGCTCCAGGATAGTGACCTCGATCACGGTACGCAGTGTTCCTGCGATACGGGCCAGTCCTTTTTCCGAGTCCCACGCCTCCTGATCTGTCCTCTGGGAGATGGGCGCCGGTACGGACCAGCGGCGCAGTTGCC
>CAZWPV010000359.1:0-3616 GCA_964635485.1 uncultured Anaerolineales bacterium | reverse complement strand
CGGACCGCGTCAGCGCCCGCTTGATAGAGAGTCGGCGCTAACCCGGTCACGCCCTCGCCCAGCAGCACGCCGTAGACGTAAGCGCCCAGCGCGTCAGCCAGGGCGCGCGCCGCGTTCAGCGCCTCCAGCGTCACCGGCACCACGGCGCCATCGGATATATCCGCGACAACCCAGATGCCGCCCCCGCCCTCTGCGGCGATCTCCTCCGTGGGGGCTTCCTCCTGCTGCGCCATCAATAGGTCAAGATATGAATCGCCCATCGCCCCCTCCTACCCTACCCGCTTCCTTAACTCGCTCGCCAGCACCTGGACCACCTCCTGCGGCGCGCCTTCCAGCCGCACACCGCGCTCCCGCTCCGGCGGGAAATCCCGCCCGCGCTTTTCCAGGAGCGGTTGTAGTGCTTCTTCGCTCACAAGATCTGTTACGACCCACGCTTCCACCGCTTTTTCGTCCCGGTAGACGTTGATCAGCCGCGCACCGTCGGGGTAGCGGAGCTTGAGCGCGCCGGGGTGGACGGTGACGACGGCGGGCAGGTCGACTTCGAGGATGGTGTAGGGATTACCCCCCCCTAGCCCCCCCCTGAGAGGGGGGGGGATGTGGCAGACGGTCTCGACGTGGTCGCCGGCGACGCGCACGGCCCAGGCGTCGACGACCTGCGGCCAGCCCAGCACCCCGGCCAGGCGGGGACCGAGCTGGCCCTGACCGGTGTCGAGCGTGGTCGCGCCGGTGAGGATCAGATCGGTTTCGCCCAATCGCTCTATCGCCGCTGCCAACACACGCGCCATCACACCATCGCCGTAAGGCGGATTGCCAATCCGCCCTACGAAATTGACAGCCCGATCGGCTCCAACAGAGAGGGCCTGGCGTAAAACATCATCATCGTCAGGCAGCAGGCCGCGGGGCAGAGCGATCACCTCCGCGTCACTCCCATCCTTGATCTGCAGCGCCGCCTCCAGCGCGCAGGCGTCCGCCGGCTGCATCACGTACTCCTCGCGGTTGACGAATATGCGCCCGCGCCGCCGGTTGACAACGATGCCGGCGGGATCAAGCACCCGCCCGAGAATGACTACAATTTTCATCGAGACCTCCCCCTACGGCCTGATCCGCACACCGTGCCGGCGGAAGATGTTGTTGGCGATGACGATGCGCTGGATCTCGTTGGTGCCCTCGAAAATCTCGGCGATGCGGGCGTCGCGGAAAAAGCGCTCGACGAGAAAATCCCGCGAGAGGCCCAAGCCCCCGTGGATCTGCAGCGCCACGTCGATGACGCGCGAGGCCACCTCCGAGCCGTACAGCTTGCACATGGCTGCCATCTGGGTGAAGGGCTGTCCGGTGTCCACCATCCAGGCCACGCGGTAGACCAGGCTGCGCAGCGCCTCGACCTGGGTGGCCATATCGGCGATCATCCACTGCACCGACTGCTTGTGCGCCAGTTCCTCGCCGAACTGCCTGCGCGTCCTGGCCCAACGCACCGACCAATCCAACGCCGCCTGCGCCCCGCCCAGGCAGGCTGCTCCCAGCGTCAGCCGGCCCAAATCCAGCGTTTTCATAAAGGAGACAAAGCCTTCCCCCACATTGCCCAGCACATTCTCCTGGGGCACCCGCACTTCCTCAAAGATCAGCTCTGCCGTAGAACTGCCCCGGATGCCCATCTTGTTCTCATGGGTACCCACCTGAAAACCGGGCATATCAGACTCAACGATGAAGGCGGTGATGCCGCCACGCGCCCCCAACGTCGGGTCCGTGACCGCCAAGACGGTCACAATGTCGGCAAAACTGCCGTTGGTGTTAAAGGTCTTGGTGCCGTCGAGGATGTAGGAATCCCCCTCCCGTACAGCGCGGGTGCGGATTGCGGCGGCGTCGGAGCCGGCGTTAGCCTCAGTCAGCACAAAGGCGCCGATCTTTTCCCCGCGCGCCAGCTGCGTCAGGTACTTGCGCTTCTGTTCCTCATTCCCATCCAGGTAGATCGACATCGCGCCAATGCCGATGTGCGCGCCGACGGTGGTCGCCGTGGAGGTACAGACGCGGCCCAGCTCCTCCATCAGGATGCAGTAGCCGATCTCGCCCGCGCCCATCCCGCCGTACTCCTGAGGAAAGCACACGCCCAGCAGGCCGATCTGGCCCAGTTTCCCCAGCGTCTCGAAGGGCACGCGCCCCTCGCGATCGATCTCCGCTGCCAGCGGCTCTACCTCGTTCTCGGCAAACTCGCGGATCAGACGGCGCAGAGCCCGGTGTTCTGGTGAAAACGTAAAATCCATACCTCATCTCCTAGCCACGAATTTCAGGGTAGGGGCGCATCGCGACGCGCCCCTACTACGGCACGATCTCCACATCCCGATCGGCAAAGACGTGCTGCGCGATCCGCACCTGGTGCAGCTCCGTCGGCCCGCCCATGATGGAGAGCGCCCGCACGTCGCGGTACCTGCGGGCCAGGGGGTAATCCTCCATGTAGCCGTAGCCGCCCAACACCTGCAGCATGCGGTTGGTGACGCCGTAGGCCACGCGCGCGCCGTGGGCCTTGACCACGGAGAAGTCAAAGGGAGCGCCCTGGCCTTGATCGACCAGCCAGGCGGCACGATAGACCAGGTAGCGCAGCGCCTCGAGCTCGGTCACCGCCTCGGCCACGTAACCCTGGATGGCCTGCTTCTGGGCGATGGGCACGCCGAACTGTACCCGCTCGGCGGCAAACTGGGCCGCCGCGTCGATGGATGCCTCGGCCACGCCCAAGCCCGCCGCCGCCAGCGCCACCGCTGTGCGATCCTGCGCCCGCTGTGCGATGGTCAATCCCGTGCCCGGCTCTCCCAGCCGATTGGCCTCTGAAATCCGGCAGCCCTCCAGGTAGACCGTGTTGAAGGTCACGCTGCGCAGCCCCAGCGTCGGCTCGCGGTAGCCCACGCTCAGGCCCGGCGCATCGGCGGGAACGAGGAACGCATCGACGCCCTCTGGCCCCTGAGCGAAAACGAGGAACAGGCCCGCGATCTCGCCGTTGGTGACCCAGGTCTTGACGCCGTTGAGGGCCGCTGCCCCCCCCTCTAATCCCCCCCCGTCGGGGGGGGAGGGCAAGCCCCCCTCCCTAGCAGGGAGGGGATGGGGAAGGGTGGATCGAGTCTGCAACGCCGCCACATCACTCCCGGCATCCGGCTCGGTGAGGGCGAATGCACCCATCATCTCGCCGGCGGCCATCGGCGGCAGCCACTCCTCTCTTTGCGCGTCGGTGCCGCGGGCCAAGATGGACATCGCCACCAGGCTAACGTGCGTCACCAGCGTCACCGCCACCGACAGCGAGTCCTGGGCCAGCGTCTCGACCAGCAGGCAGTAGCTCACATAGTCCAGCTCCGCGCCGAAATACTGCTCCGGCAGCGTCGCTCCCAAAAAGCCCTGCTGGGCCGCCTTGCGCAGCACGCCCAGCGGCGGCTGCTCCGCGTGGTCGAGTTCCTCGGCATTGGGCGCGACCTCCTTGGCGGAAAAGTCGCGGAACATGGCCAGGAACATTTCCTGCTCTTCGCTGAGGGTAAAATCCATAACGGCCCTCCCGTTGCGAAGAAACCGGGTTTTTGACAAAAACCCGGTTTCTAGCCTACCGATCCTTAAACTCCGCCTGTCGCTTCTCCAAGAA
>CAZWPV010000358.1:0-3619 GCA_964635485.1 uncultured Anaerolineales bacterium | reverse complement strand
GTTCCCACGGTGGTGCGTACCGTTCCGCGATACCCCGTGACATCAGGGGATTTCATCCTCGGTCGCCGGAAGCTCCCCGATTTATCGGGGAGAGGAAGTCACTTACTCCTCTCCTCCACGTATCTCTTCGCCGGTCGGCAACCACACGGTGAATGCGGCCCCTTGCCCAAACAGGCTCTGCACCTCGATACGCCCTCCGTGCTCCTCCACGATGTTACGCGTGATGTACAGCCCCAATCCCAGTCCTTCGGACTTTGTCGTGTAAAAGGGGTCAAAGATGCGAGTCAGCGCGTCAGGGGCAATCCCAGGGCCCGTATCGGCAAACGAAACGCTGACCCCCGACGGATCGTCGGTGCGGTTCGTGCTGACGTGCAACTGCCCACCGTCTGGCATTGCCTCCATCGCGTTAAGCACCAGGTTCAGGAACGCCTGCTGTATTCGATCGGGCGCGAGCACGAGTGAAGGCAGATTCTTCGTCACATCTCGCACCACTTTTACGCCCCGTCTGTGACACTGCTCCCTGGTAAGCACCAGCACGTGCTCCAGCAGCAGGTGCATGTCGGTGGGCTCTTTCTCCCCCGATCCCGCCGGCCGATTCAGGTCACGCAACTGGGCCACGATACCGGCCGCCCGCTCCAACTCCTCTGTGGCGATCCGGAGGAGATCGTTCGCGTCCTTCTCCTCCCCCGCGGCCAGCGACTCCTGCGCCAGCCCCAGGCAGCCGATGACCGACTGCAAGGGATTGTTAATCTCGTGAGCCAGACTGGCGGCTAGCCTGCCTGTGACTGCGAGCTTTTCCGATTGAATCAGCGCCTCCTGGGCCTGCCTGCGCTCGGTGATGTCTTCGACCATAGCAATCGCATACTTGAGATCGCCTGTATCCCCACGAACGCCAGAGACCGTCAGGTTTGCCCACGTGGACTCGCCATCCTGTCGAACACATCGCCCCTGCAGCCTGTACGCGTTCCGTTCCCCGGCAACCAATTCTGCGAACAGAGCGGCCTCATCCACATCTTCACCTGGGTGGCTAAGCAGAGTTGTGACGATCCTGCCCGGCAAAGCCGCAGCATCGCAGCGAAGCATCTGCCGCAGCGCCGGATTGGCCTCCAGCACCCGGCCTCCGGCGTCGGTGAGCGCGATGCCGATAGCGGCATCCTCAAAGATGGTTCGGAAACGCTCCTCACTGGCCTGCAGCGCAGCGGTGCGCTTGAGCACCTCCTGTTCCAACTCGTCGGCGTGACGCTGCACGCGCTCGTGCAGGCGGGACTGCTGGATGGCCACGGCCAGTTGATCCGCCAGTTCGCGCGCCATCTCTATCTCTTCGGAGGTCAGGGGACCAGGGTCCGCCATTCCCAGGTTGAGGGAGCCGATGAGTATCCCCTGCGCCACGAGGGGCACGTAGACGCGCGCCTGCACCCCCTCGGTTTGAAGCGTCTCCAACAACGGCGAGGAAGCCGGCGCGTCCTGTACATCCTCCAGGGCGTAAGGTTGGCCTTGGGCCAGCTTTTCGACCATCCAGAGCCAGCCCGCCTCTATGGGACCACGCCAACCCCGGTCCAGGCGCGTCTCGCCTTTCGAATGGGCTGCCAGGAACGTTACCTCGTTCGCCTCCAGGTCAAAGGCCAGCACGCTGGCCTGTACGCAATCCAGGAGTTGGAGCAGGTGGCGTAGAGAGGACTCGGCGATTTCCTCCGTCGAACGGGCGGCCAGGATGGCCTGGTCGGACTCGTGCAGCACCCGCAACCGGTCGGTGTACCGCTGCAGCGCCTCCCGCGCCCGCTCGCGCTCGGTGATATCCAGCCCATAGAGATTGACGCAACCTGCGGCAGTCACGGGCACGACGGTGATGGAAAACACGCGGTCGTCGCACGAAATCTCCACCACACGATTCGACCTGCATTCGAGCGCTTGAGCGGCGATCTCCTGCCACTCGCCGGGCGCCTTTTCCCCATTATGCACCCCCCATGCAGCCAGCACGGGCGCGCTGCCCGCGTTAGCGTAGAGGATCGCCCCATCCGCCGATATTCTCAGCACCGGATTCGGGTTCTCGCGCGGGAACCTGGCCAGGCTCTCGATTACCTCCTCCGCACGCTTGCGTGCGGTTACATCTTGAAAGACGGTCACTCCGCTGACGATATGGCCCGTCTCATCCCGTATCGGGGCAGCCGACGCCAAGATGGTCCGCTCCTCACCTGCCGGATGGCGGATCACCATCTCCACATCCTTGATGACCTCTCCGTCTTCGAGAGCGCGCCTGAGTGGCATCTCCTCTGCCAGAAAAGATGAGCCATTGAGGCGGTGTGGCGTGTAGGTCCGTTCTGGATAACGGGTGGTTCCCGGAATCTCGGCACCCAGGATGTCCTCCCCGTTGGCATTGGTCATGAGAACCGTCCCATCGGCGCTGCAGATGACGACGCCGATGGGCATCACCTCGACGAGGGAATACAGGAGGGCATGCGCCTGATGTGCCTCCTCGCCCTGTCGCTGCAACTCCTCCTCAGCACCCTGTAGTTCCTTCAAGATAGCAGAGAGAGCCGAGGCCTCAGCCGTCGCTCCCTGCTGTACCTCAATTAGAGCTTCCAGTTGCCTCTCGGCGGCTTCGATGTGTTGGCTTAAAGCACCTGGTTCCATAATCGACCTACTTTCACTGGCAAGCTGCTCGACATACAGTTCAACGGATCTACTCGCGATGCTCAACACCGATTATTATACACACGGAAAGACACCAGCGCCAGCAGCGTAAGGCTTTCCTTTACTGCATGCACCGCCAGGTATGGCTACCCTTTTTACAGATGATGCCGCCTTGACTTCTGGCGTATGAGTGATATAATGCTTGTCAAATCAGACAAAGTGAGTTGCTGTAGATGTGACCAAAGACCGTCCAACTTACCGGGCGGTCTTTTTCTTTATCTACCGCGTCGCGGCGTCTGAAAATCTTGTCTAGTTTAAGGAGTACAAAAAGTGGCAGAAAAAGAAAACGGAACCGTTAAATGGTTCAACGCGGGCAAAGGGTATGGCTTCATTGCCCGTGAAGCCGGAGAGGACGTATTTGTCCATCATTCGGCGATCGAAGAGGAGGGGTTTCGCTCGTTGGACGAGGGCCAGCAGGTCGAATTCAACGTCGAGCAAGGTCCCAAGGGGCTGCAGGCCACTCACGTGAGGTCCCTGTAGCCTTTATAGGCAGCTTTGTGCTGTGATAGGATAAGGAAAAGAATGACAAAGAAACTGTACGTAGGTAATTTGAGTTACGCGACGACTGAGAGTAATCTATCCGAGCTTTTCGGAGCAGTGGGAGAGGTTACGTCGGTAAGTCTCATTACGGACCGCTCATCGGGCCGTTCCAAAGGGTTCGCCTTCGTCGAGATGGCGGAGGATAGCGCCGCTCAAGAGGCCATCGCTCAGCTCAATAGCAAGGAATTGGATGGACGGGAGATCAATGTGGCAGAGGCTCGCCCACAGAAGCCGCGGGGCAACCAATACGGTGGTGGTAATAGGGGCAGGGGTGGCTATAACGAACGCTACTAGGGCTACCCCGCCCAAGTTCTAACAATCACCCGCACGGTCCAAAGTCGTGCGGGTTTTCTTTTCCAAGCGTGATAGGTGTGTTGGTTACTTCTTC
>CAZWPV010000357.1:0-3639 GCA_964635485.1 uncultured Anaerolineales bacterium | reverse complement strand
ATCTCTGTGATCCTCGATCACAAACGCTATCGCGTCACCCATCGCCCCACCTCCTCAAGATACATAATCTCGGCAAGCTGACTGCAATCTGGCCAAAGGCAATTTACATGGTCTATTGATCGTCATCTCAGGCACCGGCTACCGTTCAAACCAAGCAACCCAGCGGCCCAACAGGTGAGCCAGGCAGCCCGTTCCTCTGGGCGGCAGAGCGGCGACTGCATCGCCGACCGCGCGCCGGAACGGCTCGGGTACATCGGGTCGCTTGGCGATGATCTTTTCCAGAGCGCGCAGTTCCTGTTCCGGTTGTGCCTTGACGTGAGGGATCAATCGCGAGAGGCAGGATGTTTCTCCAACCCTTAGCAAGGCCCACACGAGGGCGGCCAAATCGTGCCCCGCCGGACCGCCAGGGACCAGATACAGGTCCAGGAATGCGTCTCCCCTGCCTGGAACGGGAAGCACCCATGGCTCCACGACGCCGGGGCAAAGTGCAGCTTGGACGAAATCGCGGTACTCGTCTTTGTTGAGGAGCTGAAGCTCACGGCACAGTTCTTCCCGCTGATTCGTCCAGCAGATGTGAAGCAAGCGCAGGAAGGAGTGATCAGCCCGCTGCAAAAGCCAATCAATTGCCTGGATTTCCTCCGGCTGCGGAGCGCGAGACCCCTGTGACTCATAGGCCTGATAAAGTACTTCCAGCAGCTCGGGCAATTGGAACCCCATCCTTAGCTGGTCGAGGAACCCGGTAAGTCTCACCTGGGAATCCAGGTACTGGGAAGCGCGGCGAGCCAGGATGGTAGGTAGTGCCTCTTCCAGCCTTGTGCGAAGCAGCGCCTGCACTAGTTCACGATTGAGTTGGAAGACAGAGTCAACCACCTCGACTGGTGCAGCGTCGCTCGGTGGGTCTGCGGCGGTTCGGCCCTCTAGCCACTCGCATACGGCAAAGGCGTGATCACGATAGCAGTTGATGGTCTCCAATCGTCGTTCCTCAATCAGCGCCGCGACCCAGCGCTCGTAGGCCGTCTCTGGCTGACCCGCCACGCCCCCTTCCAGGCGCCGGGACTGCGCGCTCACCTCGATGAGGCGGCGGTTGCTGGGGGATTCCAGGAGGCCAATGGCCCAGTAGTAGACGTCCACCAGGTTGCAGCGGTGGAAATAGGTGTCAAAACTGCAGCGCGGGCGGACGGGAGTGGGCACGGCGAAGAGGGCAGCCTCCAACGCGCTCTCGACTTCCCACGGCTCTCCTACGAAGGCAACCACCAGCCGGTCGCCGACCAATCGATCGGCCCTCAGAGCCAACAGTGTGAGCCCTTTCAAGTCTTGCACGGGCCAAGTGCTGGCAGCCTCGACTTGGCGTGTTGGCTCCAGGGCAACCTCGAGGGAAACCGGAGGAATATCACCAGCCTGCCAATCGCCCTCTTCCAGAGCTTGCGCGACGGTGGTGATAAACGGAAATTGACGGAACACTGGAAACGGGTCGAACGCGATCCGTTTGAACGCTTCAGGCTCAAACACCAAGTTGTGGGCCATGTAACGCCCCTTTCGACCCAGGCGGTCGGGCTCAGGCAGGTGGACAATTTGCGCCACCATGATCTTGCCCGTGGAGATCGTGGAGAAGAGGCGTTTCACAGCTTCTATATCCGATGGGAAATAGACCAAGTGGGCCTCCATCTCCTTCACCTCGGCCTCTGTCAAGCCGGATTTGCTGTAGAAGAGAGTCTGGAAGCCCTCTCGATCGTGCGGTGACTGCTCCCGCTCCACACTCGCGTAGATGTGTTGCCAGGCTGACACTTCAGCCTTCACCGGGCTTTTCCCTCCTGCCGTCCTGCATCAGGTGCCCCTATAGGGCTAACCTCTCGTGAGAAGCACCTCCAGGAATCCAACTATTCCTCCAATCATGCTTCCTATTCCCGCAGCTCCCAGCAGAACGCCTCCCGACGCCGAGGCCCAGCGTTTTGGCTCGAACAGAACCTTCCAGTTTTTGGCGACCTGGCCGCCCGAGAGCCCACCCATCAAGCCAAGAAGTGCACCGAGGAGCAGAGCCCATATATCTGCATTCCGATATCCTCCCACTAAACCGCCTAGGATGCCGCCCACTGCACCATAGATCACGCCGCCAAGGAACGCGAAAGTCATCCAATTCAGATGCTCTGTCCATCCCGAACGTCGTTCTGATAAGGATGGCGACCTCGCTATCATCCATATTATCGGATCGAGAACTCGCAGAGGATCAACCTCCACAGGCATCCGTCCATCTTCCGGCGCAGACCCCAGGGCAGAGACGATAGAAAACCCCACGCCCCTAAAGTTCGTCTGTGCCGAGTTCACAAACTCATCCGCCTTCAACTCCACGCGTGTAAAATCGTATAGCAAACTGGATATCTCGACCATTTGACGTCGGTATCCCCCCACGTGTGCCAGGCTACTCACCGAGCCATCGGCAAGATAGGTTCGCACGTCGCTCCAAGGGGGCGAGGATAGGCGATCAACCATTTCGTCGGCTTTGGTGTAGACGACCATCAGATCCTGCTCCCGCGTGCTACCTCCCAGGTCTTCTATGCCTATTACGTAGGTATTGAGCAGCGTCCGCATCTCGTGTGCTGGGTCCTGCATGTCGGACAAACTGACCAGCAGCATCACCATCTGTGCATGCTGTGCGAAGCGAGCGTACTTCACCAGTTCACTTGCTCTTTCGAAGGCTTCTCCACTGGTATCGTAAAATACCAAGGTGCAGTTTCGATGCTTCTGCCACATAGGGATGCTGGCTACGCGGAGCATCGTGGGGCGGGGAAAGTTCATCGGCGTGGAGCCTGGCAGTTTACCATCTTTGAGCATCCTGGCGTTGCTGTGAACCGTCTCGAGGTCTCGGTCGCTCAAGCTCAAAGCAAAGAAATCCGGTTGCCAGAAGGCAGATAGGGGGGATTCCTTCAGTATATAGAAGAGGCTTGCGAAGTAAACAGTCTTGCCATGCCCCCGGAGACCAACTGCGCTGACGACCAGTGGCGGGTACTTATCATAGCCCCGTACGTACATGGCGGGCACCTGCTCGTTGCAGTCAGGGCAGAAATAACCTTCCTCCAGTGTGAACTGGACATCCGCAAGACAGAATGGACAGAGCATAACCTATCTCCACAGAGCCTCTTGCAGCCGCCCTAAAAACCTGGAGGCCAGGTACCGCCAGCGTGTCAAGCGTGCTTGGCGCACAGGCAGTGGCAGCGCTTTCTCCCTGAACTTGAGTGGAGGGCTCCCGCGCCGCAGGATGGAAGGGCAAGTACTCGGACGACAAGCCTGGCACGGATTGTAGCACAGTTCGACATGCCATGCAAACCCTCTTTGATCACACTGGCCTGCTAGGCAGAATGGATCTTGTTTGCCTGGCCCATACAGCGAGAAACCCGCCTTTTGAGCGGGTTTTCGTGGTGCCGAGAGACAGATTTGAACTGTCGACTCCCTGATTTTCAGCTATGGACAGGGAAAGTCGCCTCGACACGCCAATTGCGATAGCCTGACACCTGAAAAGCGATTACCTGACAGGAGATTCATTTTTCGAGTCAGGCACTTGCTTTGTCAGAGTCCTTGACTTGGCTTCAGGTCAGCAATTCCCGTTTTGGCCTACTTTGCACTGCGACTGCGGTTTTCGTGCGC
>CAZWPV010000356.1:0-3648 GCA_964635485.1 uncultured Anaerolineales bacterium | reverse complement strand
CCGTCTTGATGCGCATGTCCACCTTGCGCATCGACTGCATGATGGGGATGACGATCGTCAGGCCGGGGCCGCGCGTGCCCGCGTATTTGCCCCAGGTAAAGATCACCCCCCGCTCGTACTCGTACAGCAGCCGGATCGCTCTGAGAAGCAATCCGCCGAGTACCAGGACGACTGCGCCCAGTACACAACCACCAACACCTAATAGCTCGGGCATGATGCACCTCCTTTTTTAGATAGCGGCTTTTATCGTAGGTCCATTGTAGCACGTCGGGATCGGCAATGCAAATCTACCTCCCGCGCGCGTACTCGCGCGCCCCCTCCTCCCAACCCCTCCCCCCAAGGGAGGGGAGCAGCCGATCCCTCCCCCCATGGCGGGGGAGGTTAGGTGGGGGGCACGCCGTTTATTTCGAAGCGGGTTAACGCTCTGGCAAAAGCTGGGCCGCCAGGGCCAAGCTGTGTTTCTTGTACCTGGCGGCGGCGATGGGATCGCCCCGCCGCCAGACGCGGATGGGCATGTACTTTTGCACCTCGTACAATAGATAGAACTGGCGGCGGATCATCGCCGCTGGAGACATGTCCCGCTCGGCTCCGTACCCTGTCCAGAACGACGGTTCGCTGATGCCGCAGTAATCCAGCACCGCAAACTCGATCTCTACGTCGCCCCACAGTGCCCGGTCAAAGTCCACCAGCCCAGTCACGTCGCCTGCCTCGTCGACGAGGATGTTCTGGCTCCACACGTCCATGTGCAGCAGGCTTGGGGTGACGGGGCGGTCAAAATGCGCGATGTGCAGATCGAGCAGGTCGCGCATCGCCTGGGCTTCTTCTGGGCTGTAGCTGCCGCAGGCGACCACGTCGTCCAGGAGCTTGTTCCACATCACGCGGAAGGCAGCCGCCCACGTGGGCTGCGGCTCCATCGGCTTGTGTGCCCCTAGGTAGCCGTAGCCCGTGCTCTCCAGGCAGTTGGCGGTCGTGAGGGCGTGCAACCGGCGCAGGTACTGCCCCACCTGTTCCAGCGTGCGGTTGAACCGTGTGCGGTCGAGTCCCGGCGTGTCGCTGAGGGGCGTGCCGGGCAAAGCCGTCATCAGCAAATAGTCCCGGTCGATACGCGCCCGGTCAAAATCGTAGCCCACGATCTCGGCCACGGGGATGTCGGTGTAGGCCCGGACGAGCGCGTGCAACTGCGGCTCCTGGCGCATCATCAGCCGTTCGTAGAAGAGGAAACCGGCATCGTCGGGCGGGGCGATGCGCAGCACGAACCGGCCCCGGTCGCTGTCCACACAAAAGGAGACGTTGTGCTTCCCGGTGCGCATCGGCGCGAAGCGCAGCGACTGCGGATCTGCGTCCACGTGGGCGAGCACCAATTCGACAAGAGTTTCGGTTTCGAAAGGACTTGGCAAGACTGTACTCCTCCAAAAGCATTGTAGTATATCCCATCCGGCGGCGCAAGCTCGATCTGCACACATGCAACTTGCAAACCTGCAAACTTGTCTACTTGCATACTTGCACACTTGCCTGGAAACCCTATAATGATCCTGATCACATGCTAACTTGCAATAGGAGATGAACCCATGTCATTCTTTACCGTAAGCGAACTGCCAGGCACAGAGATGCTGCCGGGCGTCACCCGCCGGGCGGTGTACCTCGATCACGCGATGGTCACGTTCTTCCACTTTGAGCCGGGAAGCGTCATCCTGGAGCACAGCCATCCCCACGAGCAGATCTCCTACGTGATCGAGGGCGCGATGGAATTTCGACTGGGGGACGAGGTGCGCGTGCTGCGGGCTGGCGAGGGGGCCTGCTGCCCGCCAAACGTGCCCCACAGTGCCACGGTGCTCGACGAGCCCACCGTGGCCTGCGATGCCTGGTATCCGCAGCGGGAGGAGTACAAGTAGTAGTGACCCTTGCGAAGGTTACTGAGGCGTCGTGTGTTGTGAGCCGTCTTCAAAAATGAGGAGGCCTTGGTATTGAGGTTTTTCACCGAACCTTCGCAAGGGTTCGGGTTTGAGGAGTGATACGATGTCCAATCCCAAGTGCGACGTCGCCATCGTCGGCGCGGGGCCGGCGGGCATTTTCGCCGCGCTCGAACTGAGCGAGCGGCTGGACCTGCGTGTGGCCATTTTCGACAAGGGGAACGCGATCGACAAGCGACGCTGCCCGGCGCGCGAGGGTTTGGGGTGTGCCCGCTGCCAGCCTTGCGCGATCATGACTGGCTGGGGCGGGGCGGGCGCCTTTAGCGACGGCAAGCTGACGCTTTCGCCAGCCTCCGGTGGTCACCTGGACGATCTGCTGGGGGAAGGGCAAGCTCAGGAATTGATCGACGAGGTTGATCGCATCTATGTCTCTTATGGCGCCGACCGGCCCGTCTATGGCGGGCGCACGGACGAGTTCGAGTTACTGGAGAAACAGTCGGCGCTGGCGGGCCTGCGGCTCGTCTCCGTTCCCATCCGCCACATCGGCACGGAGCGCTGCAGCGAGATCATGACACGCATGCACGACGAGCTGGTGCGGCGCGGCGTGCAGGTCAGCACGCGCGCGCCTGTAGCGCGGGTGTTGGCGGGCGGCGGGGCGGTCACCGGCATCGAGATGGCGGATGGGAGGGGCATTGAGGCGGAGCGCGTCATCATCGCGCCGGGCCGGGAGGGGGCCGGCTGGCTCAAGCGCGTCGCCGCTGAGCTGGGTCTATCGCTGACGTGCAATCCGGTCGACATCGGCGTGCGGGTCGAGCTACCGGCGACGGTGGTGGAGCCGGTCACCGACCTGTTGTACGAGTTCAAGTTCCTGTACTACTCCAAGAGCTTTGACGATCTCGTGAGGACGTTCTGCGTGTGCCCGTATGGCGAGGTGGCATTGGAGTACGCCGGCGACGTGACGACCGTCAACGGCCACTCCTACGCCGACCGCAAGACGTATTACACCAACTTTGCGCTGCTGGTGAGCAAGAACTTTACCGAGCCGTTCGATGACCCGGTGACCTACGGGCAGTCCATCGCCCGGCTGGCCAACCTGCTTGGCGGCGGGGTGTTGGTGCAGCGGCTGGGCGACCTGGAATCGGGCCGGCGCTCTACCCCCGAACGGTTGCGGCGCTCCATCGTCGCGCCCACGCTCAAGAGCGCCACGCCGGGCGATCTGGGGTTGGTGCTGCCCCACCGCCACGTGGTCAACATTCTGGAGATGATGCACGCGCTGGACGAGGTGATGCCGGGGGTGTGCTCGCGCCACACGCTGCTCTACGGGGTCGAGGCCAAGTTCTACTCCAACCGGCTCAAGCTGACGCCGCAGTTGGAGACGGAGGTGGAGGGGTTGTATGCCTGTGGCGACGGGGCGGGGATCACGCGTGGACTGGCGCAGGCCTCGGCCTCTGGGCTGCTGGCGGCGCGGGCGATCCTGAGCGAGGCGCGTGCTCCCTCCCCCTGATAGGGGGAGGGCTGGGATGGGGGTCGACTACCCTCCTCCTTCCCCCTCCCTAACAGGGAGGGGGAAATGCTATTTCTACGACTCCCTGGGCTCCGGCAGCCCCGCCGTCAGCACAAACCCCACCACGCACAGCACCAGCGCCGCCGCGAACAGGCCCGCGTACCCCAGCCAATCGACCAGTAGCCCGCCCAGTACCGAGAGCAAGGTGACGACGCCGCTCAGCGTGTTGGTGAG
>CAZWPV010000355.1:0-3649 GCA_964635485.1 uncultured Anaerolineales bacterium | reverse complement strand
CAAGACGCCTACTAGAACACCAACCAGGACACCGACGGAGACCCCGACCGTGACACCCACCGAGGGACCCTGGATCACCATTGACCTCGCCGATGGCTGCGGCAGGGAATACAGGGGAGGCGACGAGAGCCGAATCACCGTCCAAAGCAATGTCGGCGGCCCTGTGAAAGTATGGTTGGACAGAAGGTCCATTGGCAGCGTAGAGCTGGCTCCTGGAGAGACCTGGTCCAGGATCTGGATATTCGCAGATATGTCACTTGGGAACCACGAATTCAGAGCCGTACTGATGAGCCCGGAGGGCAGCGTCCTGGACGAGGATACCTGCCCCTTCACTCTTCTGCCGGCCTGCATCGATTTCGAAGACCTGCCGCCGGGAGAATACGATGCAGAACAAGATTTCTTCTCTGCGAGTGTCAAAATCACCGTGATCGGGGGAGATGCCGTCATCGAGGACGAGGAAATGGCGGGTGGTTCTGGGCAAGAGATCTTCACAACCTATGGCTTTTTCGCCTTCGACTTTGGCCTTCCACTCGACGGCCTCACCCTCCGCTACAACCAGGGAACCTTCGCGACGCCCAACGCCACCCTGGAGATCAATGGCAAACAGTGGAGCGGCGGCCTCCTCGATAGCGCTGACGGAATCACCCTTGGCGGCGTAAAAGTCGCCGCCGGCGACGGCTTTCTCAAGCTCGACGGCACGATCAATTCGTTTATGATCGGTGGAAGCAATCTGGCCATCGATGACGTTTGCGCCCAGTAAGGGAACGCGAGACGACAAGCTTTGAACACGACCACACGCTCGTCGTAACATCGACCTGGCAAAGGGGAGGATTCCTGATACATTGATCGCACCAGATACAGGCTCAACCATCGTCCGCGAGCGCGCGCTTCTCGCCATCGCCGCTGCCTTTCTCCTCATCGGGGCGACAATCCTCACGATCTCCAACTCCCAATCTCTAGGCATCCTCATACTCACCCTCGTCGTCTGGGCAGGCTCCTTCACCACAGCTCATATCCTACTCTCCCGGCACCTTCCAAATCGCGACCCAATCCTGCTGCCCACCGCAGCGCTCCTGACCGGCGTGGGGCTCTTGCTCATCGCGCGGCTGGCCGCCAACTTCCTGTTGCGGCAGATCATCTGGCTGGCCATCTCCACCGGCGCGCTGGTGGCCATCGTCCGGCTGAGCCACGACCTGCGCTGGCTGCGTCGCTTTCGCTACACCTGGCTTTTTGGTGGGCTGGCACTCCTGGCCGCCACCCTCGTCCTCGGCGTCAACCCCTCTGGCCACGGCCCGCGCCTGTGGCTGGGTGCCTTCGGTATCTACTTCCAACCCGCCGAGTTACTCAAACTACTGCTGATCGCCTACATGGCCTCCTACCTGGCCGAGAGAAAGGATTTGATCGTCGCCGAGGGGCGCAAGATTGGACGCTGGCATCTTCCACCGCTGGCCTACGTCGGGCCGCTGCTGGCGACGTTCGGGCTGGCCATCGTGCTGCAAGCCTGGCAGCAAGACCTGGGCGCGGCGATGCTCTTTTTCTTCACCCTGCTGGCAATGCTCTACCTGGCGACAGGCCAATGGGGATACGTCGCTGCCGGGCTGGCGCTCTTTCTCGCCGCGGGCGTGGCTGGCTACGTCCTTTCCGGCAAGGTAGCGTTGCGGGTGGATGGCTGGCTCAACCCCTGGCCTGAGGCCGCCGACCGCGCCTTTCAGATCGTGCAAAGCCTGCTGGCCTTTGGAGCAGGGGGCGTCTTTGGGCGAGGGCTTGGGCTGGGCGACCCAACCTACATCCCCGCCGTGCACACCGACTTTGTCTTTGCCGCCATCGCCGAAGAGCTTGGCCTGATGGGGGTACTGGCGATCATCGCGCTGTACGGCATCGTGATGCTGCGCGGCTTTCGCATCGCCGCCCGCGCCTCGCATCCCTTTGAACGCTTCCTGGCAGCCGGACTGGCGGCAGGGCTGGCGATTCAGGCCTGGGTCATCATGGCCGGCAACGCCAAGCTGGCCCCCATCGCCGGCGTCACCTTGCCCTTTGTTTCCTACGGTGGCAGCTCCATCCTGATCAGCTTTGTCGCCCTCGCCTTCCTCCTTCGCATATCAAACCAACCAACTAGTCAACCCACCAACCAACCCGCCTTCCACCATCGTCTCCTCCGCCTTGCCAGCGCGCTCACCGCAATCCTGGTCCTCCTCGCCGCCACCTGCGGCTACTGGACCATCGTCCGCGCCGAACCCCTGCGCGCCCGCGAGGATAACCCACGCCGCGTCCTTTACGAGCAGCGCATCGTGCGCGGGCGCATTCTGGATCGAGACGGCGCCGTGCTGGCCGACGTAGAAATCGCCGGGGATGGGACCGTCACGCGCCTTTACCCGCTACCGGAAGCCGCGCCCGCCATCGGCTATGCCAGCTTGCGCTACGGCACCGGCGGGATCGAGGCAGCCTTCGACCCCGAACTGCGCGGGGAGGCCGAACGCACCGCCTGGCAGGCCGCGTGGGACGACCTGCTCCACCATCCGCCCCAGGGCCACGACGTGCAGTTGACCATCGACGCGGCGCTGCAAACCCAGGCCCAGCAGGCGCTGGAAGGGCACGCCGGAGCCGTGGTGCTGCTCGATGCCACCAGCGGCGACATTTTGGCCCTGGCCTCCAGCCCCACCTTCGACCCGCAGCAGCTCGACGAAACCTGGGACGCGCTGCGTGAGGACCCCGCTGCCCCGCTCGTCAACCGCGCCACCCAGGGTCTCTACCAGCCGGGAGCTGCCCTGCAGACCGTCATCCTCGCCGAGGCACTGGAGAAGGGGTTGGCCGACGTAGCCGCGCCGGCCCCTGATGCACCGGACCCCGTCGTCGTCGACGGCACCTATCTGGCCTGCGCCATCCCTCCCACCGAGTCGTACACGCTGGCCGACGCCTACGCCGCCGCCTGCCCGGCTCCTTTTGTGAATCTGAGCGATGAACTGGGAAGCGCCGGCCTGGCAGAGGCAATCGGTCGCTGGGCACTCACCAACACCCCACCCCCGCTGGAGATTCCCACCGAGGCGGTCGATTGGGACCCGCAGGCACTGAGTACACCAAGCGCTCTACAATCCGAGATCATCGGCCAGGGCTCACTGACTGTATCGCCGCTGCAGATGGCGCTGGTGGCCGGGACGCTGGCCAACGACGGGACTAGGCCAGCGCCACGCCTGGCGCTGCGCGTCGAGGACGGCGATGGGAACTGGCGAGAACAGGCCAGCGCTGGCGAGCCGCTCATCGTGCTCTCACCCGGCAATGCGGCAGAGATTCTGGCAGTCTGGACGCAGTACGGCAACGGGATCAGCGGCCACCTCGGCCTCGCCGTAGCAGGCCAGGAACAACCCCCGCACGCCTGGTTCCTGGGCGTAGG
Source organism: uncultured Anaerolineales bacterium (assembly GCA_964635485.1). GTDB lineage: Bacteria > Chloroflexota > Anaerolineae > B4-G1 > B4-G1 > JAFGED01. The sequence goes on along the minus strand of CAZWPV010000355.1, from coordinate 261 downwards.
TCAAAGGGGAAGCAGCCGCTACGCCGTGGCGGTTCTCCTGGAGCATCCCCAAGACCCCCAGCAGGCAGCAGAAATAGGACGCATGCTTCTAGAGGCCGCTCAGGCGACGGTCACCTCGTCGGAAAGATAGACGTCCTGAATGGCATTGAGCAGCTTGACCCCCTCCTCCATCGGCTTTTGGAACGCCTTGCGTCCGGAGATGAGACCCATACCGCCAGCGCGCTTGTTGATGACGGCTGTACGCACCGCCTGTGCCAGATC
>CAZWPV010000354.1:0-3663 GCA_964635485.1 uncultured Anaerolineales bacterium | reverse complement strand
AGTCGGCGCAGGCGGCGATGCAGATGGTGGCGGGCGGGCAGCAGCAGGCGTCGGGCGTCGAGCAGATCGCGCTGGCGATGCAGAATATCAACCAGGCCACTCAGCAGAGCCTGACCAGCGCGCGCCAGGTGGAAAAGGCGGTCCAGGGCCTGCACGGATTGGCGCGCATCCTGATCGAGATAGTGGAACAGTACCAGATGTAGCGCAGGTTTTCCAGATGGACAAAGGGAATGCACAGATGAACAAACTGCAGAACTTGTGGCAGCGAGCGACCAGGCCGCAGGCCACCGATGCGAACGCAGCGCGGCGCGAGTACATGACAAAGGTAATACTTGTCATTCTGAATGTATTAGGGGTGGCCTTTTTCATTGGCTTTCTCATCGGTTGGATCGCCGGAGTATCCCCACCGCAGTCTTTGGTATCTACCGTCATCGTAGGTATGATCTTCTTAAGTGGCTTGTATCTGGCGTATCGGGGCCATTGGCGCGTGGCCGGCTACATCCCCCCGGTGGTGTTTTTCGCGCTCGCCCTGTTCATCAATTTTCAGAATGGCGTGGGCGGAGTAGCCATGCTCCAATATGCCATAGTGGTATTATTGGTCGTCATACTCCAGGGCGGCAAGGTGCAATGGGGTGCGTTGGTCATTTGCATTGGAGCGTACCTGGGCGTTGGATGGATGCATGTGCAAGGCTTTTTACCCTCCACGGTGCCCGTACCCGGAAAAGACAACTTTGCCGGATGGGCAATACCTGTAGCTGGTATGTTGACATTCATCACTGCCCTGCAATGGTTCTACACCAGTCAATTTCAGAATGCCCTGGCACAGACGATCGAGGCGCAGGCAGAAAGCGAAAAGCGCGCGGCGGTCGTGCAGGAACAACGTGAGCGCTTGTCGCAGGCAAACCAGGAGGCCAAAGAGCTTGCGGCGGCAGAGAAGGAACAGCGGGAACATCTACAAGACATACTGGCACAGATTCGTGAAGCGGGGAACGACCTGACCCAAGGTGCGGCCGAAATCCTGGCTGCCGCCACCCAGCAGGCCGCCGGCGCCAGCGAGCAATCGGCCGCCATCTCCCAGACCACCGTAACCGTGGATGAGGTCAAGACCATCTCCGAGCAGGCCATCCAGCACGCCCAAGAGGTGGCAGATGCCTCGCAGCACACCGTCGTGGTCTCCCATTCCGGTCGCAGCGCCGTCGAGGAAGCCATTGCCAGCATGGCCCAGATCAGGGCTCGCGTCGAGTCCATCGCCGAGAACATCCTCGCTCTCTCCGAGCAGACCCAGAAGATCGGCGAGATCGTCGCCTCCGTCAACGACATTGCTGCCCAGTCCAACATGCTGGCCCTGAATGCCTCTATCGAGGCGGCGCGGGCGGGGGAGCACGGCAAGGGCTTTGCCGTCGTCGCCGCCGAGGTGCGCAACCTGGCCGAGCAATCGCGGCAGGCCACGGCCCAGGTGCGCGATATACTGCTCGACATCCAGAGCGGCATCAACGCCACGGTGATGGCTACCGAGGAGGGCATCAAGGTGGTGGACGAGGGGGTGCAGTTGGCGTCAGGGGCTGGGAACGCCATCGAGGGGTTATCGAGCGTGATCGACCAATCGGCGCAGGCGGCGATGCAGATGGTGGCGGGCGGGCGGCAGCAGGCGTCGGGCGTCGAGCAGATCGCGCTGGCGATGCAGAATATCAACCAGGCCACGCAGCAGAGCCTGGCCAGCACTCGCCAGGCGGAAAGGGCTGCCCAGGACCTGAACGACCTGGCGCGCCAACTGGCCGAGACCGTGGAACAATATCGGCTGTAGCCACACAGGAGTGGACCCATGTGGAAAAAGATTCAAAAACTGACTACCCCACCGTTTTTCGAAAAAGACGAGGATAAAACACGCAAGGCAAGATTGCTCAACCCCATTCTGTGGGGCATGTTGGTGATATTGCTTTTCATGATACCCGTCCTGTTTGTTGTCTTCCCAGATGAAGACCCCGCAAGGCAGATAGGTACCGTAATCATCATGGGAGTGACCATACCATCGGTCGTGGGTTTGATCGTGTTGATGCATCGCGGTCACGTGCAACTGGCCAGCATCACGCTATCACTCGTGCTCGTGGTGGCGCTCACTTCCTCACTCTTCCAATACGGCGGTATACGCAACACAACCACTCCTGCTTATCTTCTGGTCATCCTCATGGCCGGTCTGTTGTTGGGTGGTTGGGGAGCGTTCGCCTTTGGCTTGCTAAGTATGGCGGCTGTGCTGTTCATCTATGCCTTCGAGGTCGGAGCAATCGGGACGCTGCCTGTTTACGATGAGCCGACAGGTCCCGGAGACCTGGCAATTCTGGCGGCGTTGTTTAGTCTGATGGCAGTGCTGCTGGCCACCGCCCTGCGCAGCATCAACAGCGCGCTGGAGATCGCCCGGCACAACGAGCGTTCCCTGATCGAGAGCAACCACCAGATCAGCCTCCGTACCCGCGAACTGGAGCAGCGCACCATCCAGTTGCAGGCTGCCGCCGAGGTGAGCCGGGCAGCCATTTCGGTCAACGATCTGGACACGCTGCTCGCTCAAGTGACGCATCTCATCAGCGACAAGTTCGGCTTCTATCACGTGGGCATCTTTCTCCTGGATGAAGCGGGAGAGTACGCCGTGCTGCGGGCAGCAAACAGCGCGGGCGGACAGCAGATGCTGGAAAAGGGCCACAGGTTGAAGGTGGGGGAGCAGGGGGTCGTGGGGTACGTCGCCGGCACCGGCGAGTCCCGCATCGTCCTCGATGTGGGCACCGATGCCGTGCACTTTGACAACCCGCTGTTGCCAGAGACCCGTTCGGAAATAGCCCTGCCGCTCAAACTGGGTGCCCAGATCATCGGTGCCCTCGACGTGCAGAGTAAAAAAGAAGGCGTCTTTGACGAAGAGGATGCGACGGTGTTGCAGACGATGGCCGATCAGTTGGCAATCGCCATCGAAAACGCCCGTCTGCTCCACGAGACGCAGCAGACAGTAAACGAACTGAGCACCGCCGCGGCCGAGATGCTGGCGGTATCCACGCAGCAGATTGCGGGAGCTAGTGAGCAATCGGCGGCCATCTCGCAGACGACGACCACCGTCGAGGAGGTCAGGGCGATATCCGAGCAGGCCGTCGAACACGCCCGGGAGGTGGTCGACGCCTCCCAACGCACCGTCGAAATCTCGCGCGCCGGCCAGGGGGCGGTGCGAGAGAACATCGCCGGGATGGAACAGATCAGGGAGCACGTCGAATCGATTGCCGAGAACATCCTATCGCTCTCCGAACTGACCGAGCAGATCGGCGAGATCATCGCCACGGTCAGCGACATCGCCGTGCAGTCGAACATGCTGGCCCTCAACGCCTCCGTCGAGGCCGCGCGGGCAGGCGAGCACGGCAAGGGCTTTGCCGTCGTCGCCGCCGAGGTGCGCAACCTGGCACAACAATCGCGGCACGCCACGGCGCAGGTGAAGATGATTTTGACGGACATTCAAAGCGGCATCAACGCGACGGTGATGGCGACGGAGGAAGGGACAAAGGTCGTCGAAGGCGGAGGGCGGCTGGTGGCCAAAACTCAGGAGGTCATCGAGCAACTGACGCGCGTGATCGACGAGTCGGCGCAGGCGGCGATGCAGATGGTGGCGGGCGGGCAGCAGCAGGCGTCGGG
>CAZWPV010000353.1:0-3696 GCA_964635485.1 uncultured Anaerolineales bacterium | reverse complement strand
CCACGCCCGACCATCCCGGCCCCGTGACGCTGGTACCCGGCGATCCCACCCGCGAAGAGATCGAGCAGGCGGCGCAGATCACCGCGGGCTACTCCGATGGCCAGGACGAGCCCGCTGTGCGCGTCGAGGTAAGATACAGCGACGACCCCATCAAAGTGCTGACGGTCGCGCCACGGGCACGGGAGGAGATGCAGGGGATGATGGTGTAGCATGCAGAAAGCCGACTATGCCAAAATCGCGTCCTTCTACGACAAAGGCACATCGCTATCGCAGCAGAACACCAATCTGTGGTTAGGGCTGATCTCAAAGTACGCGAGGGCAACAAAAGGCGCAAAGATGCTGGACCTGGGCTGCGGGACGGGACGGTTCGCGCTGCCGATAGCCCGCGAGCTGGGCTTTCGCGTGACCGGTGCGGACGCCTTCGAGGAGATGCTGGCCAAGGCGCGGGAGAAAGACACCACCGGATTGGTAGCGTGGGATTGTCAACAAGCCGAACGATTGACGTACACCGACAGCTCCTTCGATGTGGTCTTTATGTCCCATCTGGTGCATCACCTCGATTCGCCCCTCACCGCCATCTGCGAGTGCAAGCGCGTACTCAAAACGCCGGGGGCGCTGCTTGTGCGTTACGGGGCCATCGAGCAAATCCGCAGCGACATCGTACACACACTCTTTCCCGAAGCACTCGCCATTGACGAAACCAGAACGCCGTCCGTCAAAGCAGTAGAGACGTGGCTGAGAGAAGCCTGCCTCACGAGCGTAACCTCAGAGGAAATAACACAACAATCGTATGGGACAGGCGCCGAGCGGCTGAACGCCATAAAGTTCAAGAACACCTCCATCCTGACCCTGATCTCACAGAAAGCCTATGAAACAGGCTTTCAAGCCCTGGCGGAGCACGTCAAAAGCAAACCCGATGATCCCTGGTTGCTGTTTGATAGACTGACGTTGACTATCGGTTACAAGAACTGAAGCCCTGTTATTTTACACGCTTTTTACCCTCCCCTAAACTTCCCACAACCGACCCGGTTTATCATCAAGGCAACAAGCCGAGGATAGACCTATGCTCCGCCGATACTGGCCCGATGCGCTGATCGCCTTCATCATTTTCGCCCTGTGCCTGGTGGTGTACAATGCCACGCTGACACCCAGCCTCTCGCACAAGAGCCCCGACGGCAACGAGCTGGCCACCGTGTGCTACATCCTCGGCCTGGCCCACTCCACCGGCTACCCGCTCTACACCTGGCTGGGCAAGCTGTTCACCCTGGTCCCCATCGGCGACGTGGCTCACCGCGTGAACCTGATGAGCGGTGTGCTCGGCGCGGGCGGCGTCGTGCTGCTCTACGCGATCCTGCGCCTGCTGACCGCTCGCCCTCACCCCAGCCCTCTCCCTGAGGGAGAGGGAGTAGCGTCTCGTCTAGCGTCTGCCCTTACCGCGCTCCTGTTTGCCTTCTCCCTCACCTTCTGGTCGCAGACCGGCATCGCCGAGGTGTACGCGCCCAACGTCTTTATGTTCACACTGACGCTCCTCATCCTGCTGATGTGGGCGCGGGTCGAGGAGCGCGATAAGCAAAGCCGCCCGCGAGACCAAGCCTGGTGGCGTAGGCTCATCCCTTCTTGGAAGTCGCTGTCACTGCTCTTTGCCTTCGGCCTGTGCTATGGACTCAGCATGGGCACGCACCTATCGAACCTGGGACTTGCCCCCGCCTTTGCACTCTTTATGCTGCTGGTCGGCTGGCGCACGGCCCTCAATCCACTTGGCGTCGCCAGCGCCGGGAGCGCCTTTTTCCTGGGCCTGCTCCAGTTCCTGTGGCTGCCCTTCAAGGCATCCACCCTCACCGACCGCGCGATGCGCGCCAACGCGCCCACCACCCTGCACGGCATCTACAAGTACACCCTGGGCGCGTTTCCCCAGTTCAAGTTCGCCTTCCCCCTCAGCGCCATCTCCGACCGCATCGTCATCTATCTTGATCTCCTGCGGCAGCAGTTCAGCATCCCCGGCATCGCGCTGGGGGTGTTGGGGATGTGGACGCTGCTGTGGCGCAAGCCTAAGCGCTTCTTCCTCATCGTGGGGATGTACCTGGTCCACGTCTGGTTCTTTATCCAGTACCGCGTCTTTGATCTGGACGTCTTTTTCATCCCCGCTCACCTGCTCTACGCAGTCTTTGTCGGGTTCGGCGTCACCTGGCTGATCGAGCGGCTGTTCCGATTGGTAAGAGGACGACTGCTGTGGCGTGCGGCACTCGCGGCGGCGCTCGTCCTCGTGATGCTGTCAATCGCTTACGAGATACGCACGAACTGGGAGAGCAACGGCTACTCCAACGACACCGCCATCAACGACTTTTACGAGAACGCCTTCGCCCTGCTTCCGGAGGGCGCCGCGCTCCTGGGCCGCAGCGGCGTCTTTGGCTACGACATGTTCTACTACCGCCTGGTGTACGACGTGCGGCCCGACGTGGCGATGCCCCACCTACCCCACGCCAACCCGCGTCCCGAGGAAGTGGCCGGGCGCGAGATCTATACCACCATGCGGCTGGATAGCCGCCAGGCCGGACGCGGTCCGTGGGCGCTGCCCGGCGACCTCGTCGACGGAGAGGTCTGGTATGTTCCCGTGCTCTTTGGCAGCCCGGGCCAATCGAGCCTCGGTCGCCAGCCGCTGATCCTTTATCACATCACCGAAGAACCACCAGAACTCGTCGTCCAGGATGCCGACCCGCAGATCGAGATTGGAGCCGAGGCCGCGGGTTGGGTGTTGGTGGGCTACGATCTGGAGAGCACGGAGATGCGGGCCGGCGACGCCCTGCACCTGACCCTCTACTGGCGAGCGGGCAAATCGCCGCAGCGTGTGTTGCTGAGCACCATGATTGAGAGCACACCGCTTGAAACCCACGAGCCGGGGATGGGCAATCTGCAACGCTACGCACAAGAATTCCGCCCACCGCGCGATGGCATCATCGTCGAGGACTATTACGTCGTCGTGCCGCGCACCACCGAGCCAGGCGAAGCAGCACTATCCCTCGGCCTGGGCCATCCCTTGCGCCAGCTCGATAGCGATGTGGAGTGGGAAGCGGTGCTCGATTTGGGCCAGATCACGATTCTGCCAACGGAGTAAAGGCGCATGACAAAAGGACACAAATTGCTCATCGGCTCAGGCGCAGCCGTCATCGTGGTGATGCTCCTCATCGCCGCCTTCTCCTTGGGCGTCTACGTGGGCGAGCACGGATTCACGCGAGACGGCCTGACGCTGCGCGGGCCAGATCCCGGCGGCCCAATTCAATCTCCCCGGACCAGCCCAGGCGCGCCGGTGCAACAGCCGCCAGTGAACGGCAACCGCCCGCCAGACGTGACAGGCCGCATCCGGCAAAACCTTGGAGGATCGTTACTGCTGGCGACACCCGACGGCCCGCGCACCGTCGAGTTGAACGACCAGACACAGGTCAGGACCCGCGAGGGAGAACAGCGCCCTCTGGACGCTCTGAAACCGGGCCAACCCGTGGCGATATTCGGCCACCGCAACGGCGATGGCAGGGTGCTGGTCGCTGAGTTGGTTATACTTCTGCCTCTAGCCCAACAGCCTTCTGACCAGCCTTCACAAGAGCAACCCTAGATATCTTCATACCTCGATCCTTGTCCAAATGAGTAAGATTTTGCGGGCCTTGATCTTGCCCGACCTCAGTTTTGCTTCGCAAAACTGAG
>CAZWPV010000352.1:0-3705 GCA_964635485.1 uncultured Anaerolineales bacterium | reverse complement strand
CAGCGCCATGCGCATCACGACGCCGTTAAAGGCCTCCTGCCAGTAGCGCGACCACTTGGTGATGTCCACGTCGGTGGGGATCTCGTCCATGCGCGGCAGCGAGTGCAGCAGGATCGCGTCCGACTTGGCCTTGTTGGCCAACAGGTCGCGCGTGATCTTGTAGTTGGCGGGGGTTAGCCCCACGTCGCCCGCGCGCTCGTCTCTGGACTTGGTATAATCCGGCTGCACCACAGGCTCGACCAGGATGACGTCGGCATTGGCGATGGCCTCTTCCACATGACCGGCCTCCCGAAAGTCCAGGCTGTATTGCTCCAGCTCTGCCTTGAACTCGTCGGTTAGCGACATCTCCGGCGGAGAGACGAAGGTGATGGGGCAGTCGAACTGCGTCAGCGCGTAGGCCAGCGAGTGCATCGTGCGCATGCGCATGTCGCCCACCGCCAGCCATCTTAGACCGTCGATCTGTCCCTTCTCGCGGTACACGGTGTACAGATCGGTGAGGATCTGCGTGGGATGCTCTCCCCAGCCGTCGCCGCCGTTGATGATGGGCACGCTGGCCCACTTGGCGGCCTCGTGCGGTGCGCCCTGCTGGAAGTGGCGCATGACGATCACGTCGCCGTAGAACTCGAGCATCTTGACCGTGTCCTTGATCGACTCCTGGTAAAAGTCGCCCGCGCGCGTCATCTTGGCGTCGGCAAAGCCGGTCACGTGGCCGCCCAGGCGGTGCATGGCTGCCTCGTGGGCCAGGCGCGTGCGCGTGGACGGCTGATAGAAAGCCACCACCAGTGTCTTTTCGCTCAGCAGATCGATGTTGCGCCGCTTGCGCGCAATCGGCTCCATCTCTTCAGCCACGCTCAAGACATGAAAGAACTCGTTGCGTTCAAAATCCTTCAATGAAAGGATATCCCGTCCCATGAAACTGCGCATCGCTTGACCTCCTGATGTTTTGACTCAAGCCGGGCGACTAGGACAAGCCCTTGTTCACCCGTCGCGTGACGTGAAACTTGAAATGACCAGGAATAAAATAGCTGAAAGAGTAGTCGATCACCTTTTCGTCGTAGCTGTACAATTGGCCCACCAGTTTTAACAGCGCCGTACCCTTTGGCACACCCAAGCGCTCGGCCAACTGCTTGTCGGCATCCTCGGCGCTGATCTGCGTGCGGGAGATGACCGGAAGCACATTCTCTTGCTGGAGGAGGATGTCCAGTACCGAGCCGGAGAACTGATTCTCCAGATCTTCCCGCCACAAATAGGCCTGCGGCACCACGTCCTTCAAGTAGGCAAACGACTCGCCCTCAATGGCGATCACGCGATCCACGTCAAGCACGATCCCCTGCTCGTCCGCAGAAAGCTGGAATGCTTCGCGCTCCTCCTCGGTCGCCGTCCGCTCCGAGACGGTCAGGTGGACGACCTCCGTATTCAACCCCATTCGGTGGGCCTGGCAATCCAGGCTCTCCAGCACCTCCAGGCCGGATTCCAGGATCGGGATGTGACGGGAGACGAACGTCCCCACGCCGTGCCTGCGGATGATGATTCCCTCCCGTTCGAGATGAAGTAGCGCCTCGCGCAGTGTGGGGCGGGAGATGCCCAACTGCGCGGCCAGGTCGGCCTCGGCCGGAAGCTGCTCACCGGGGCGGAACGTGCCATTCTCAATGAGGTTGAGCAGGTAATGCCGAGCCTGCAGGTAAAGCGGCGTTTTGTCGATCTTGAGTTGTTGCATTATACCTCCAGAGGTAAGACGTCAAACGTCTTACCTTAAAGATACAATAGATTGCGCGCTTTGTCAAGGAAATGGTAACGTGCTACCACACGCCGGGCAAGAGGGCCATACGACCAGGAGGATAGTCGGGAAAATGCTCGCGGTACCAGATGTGGTGCGCGCGGGCACGGGGCGCGAGGTTGGCGATTGTCCACACGGCGAACGCCAACCCTGGCAGCGACCAGGTCGCCACCGCCCACCCCGCCCACTCGACGATCTCGCCCAGGTAGTTGGGGCAGGAGACCCAGCGATACAGGCCGCCGTAGGGTATCTTGTACCCGGACTCGCCGGGGGCGCGAAGTCTGAGCAGTGTGAGATCGGCCTGACGGTTGACGACAAAGCCAGCGATAAAGAGCGCCAGCCCGGTCAGGAACCGCGCGTCCCACAGCCAGGCGGTCGGATAGCCGTCGGAGAGGAAAAAGAGATAATAGCCGTTGATAAACCCGTTCACCCCGTTGAACACGAGCGCTACAGCCACGAGAGCTATGGGCATGCGCTTGTTCCTGCCCCGCAGCTCCAAGGGGTAGATGAGGGCACGATGGACGTAATGGGCGCCCCACATCACCGACAAGGCCAGCAGTGCGGGCCCCAACCGCTCGGTCAGGGCAAAGAAAACCGTGAAGGTGAGCACAGCAGGGGCCTCCATAATGATCCAGCCAAGGCGGTTGCCTAGAATGGGCCCCCACCCACCTCGCCTGTGACGGCCGTACGGCGCGGCGACAAAGAACAGGGCCACAAAGGTCGCCATCGCCACGACGAGCCAGCCAGCGACCAAGCCGTCGAACCACAGAGTCCCGCTCACGCCGCCTCCAAAATGTGGAACGCCAGCGGACGAGGCAGCCGACCGGTCGCCGCGAACCACCGAAAGGTATCCACGAGCGTCTCCCACAGCGGCCGCGGATGGTGTTTGAGGTCGTGTGCCGCCCGCTCGCAGCTGATCGTCCGATTGCTCTGCAGCGCCCTGAGGGAAACGCTGGTGTAGAGGGGATGCTCTCCGTCCAGCTTGGTGAAGCGAGTGCCGAGCGGCAGGCCGAGCCGGGCCATCCACATCGGAAAGACCAGCCGGGGAGATCGGGTCCAGGTGATCTCTGTCACGATTGCCGCGAGCTCGCGCATCGACGCCCAGTGACCCGGCAGCAAGTACCTGGAGCCGATGGGCGCGTTGTCCTCGGCCTCTATCGCACTCGCGGCGACGTCACGGACATCCACCCAATTGAACCCGCCGGCGACCAGCGCCGGCAATCGGCCCTGGCCGAGCGCCATCAAAACCCGGCCAAAATGTGATGGGCGAAAGTCGTAGGGGCCGATCATCCCCGTCGGGTAGACAATGACGGCATCCAGCCCGCACTCGATCCCCTTTCGTACCTCCATCTCGCCCAACGCCTTGGAGCGATCGTAAGGCGGGCAACGCCGGGACGTGGCCAGGGGGCGCGACTCGTCCAGCGGTACGTCGAGCGGCTTCTGCACGAGCGCGTGAATGGAGCTAAAGTAGATGAGACGGCGCACCTTTTGATCGAGACACGCCTCAACGACGTTGCGTGTGCCGTGGACGTTGATCGCCTCCAGGAGCGGCCACTCGCGCGTCGAAAGCGAGATGTAAGCAGCGGTGTGATAGACCGCTTCGGCGCCGTCGAACGCACGAAGCAGGGAAGGAAGGTCACGGACGTCACCCTCGATGATCTCGACATCCAGCCCTTCCAGCGCGCGGCGGTCGCGGTGCACCAGCGCGCGCACGCACCGGCCCTGCGCCAACAGCGCCCGTACGAGATTGTTGCCTGCATGCCCGGCAGCGCCGGTCACCACCACCGTCATAAACACCTCTCCATCACAAATCGATGTGCTATTAACAGCAGTATCCCCCCTCCCGCAGTTGTTCGCAACTTTGATTCGACCACTCCCGCCATTCCCACGCCTGCCAGCGGAGCGCCACAGTCGGGGCAGCGTCCATC
>CAZWPV010000351.1:0-3719 GCA_964635485.1 uncultured Anaerolineales bacterium | reverse complement strand
GCGTCATCGTCAGCGCCTCGTAGCCGTCGGCAGCCACCAGGGGCGTAAAGCCGATCTGGCGCATCGCCGCTTCGAGGAAACCGACCGTGTCCGGATCGTCCTCGACGATCAACACGCGCCCCTGCCAGGTCAGGGCCTGCTCCACGCTGTTCAGTAAATCGTCGCGCGACACAGGCTTGGTCAGATAGCCTATAGCGCCCAGGTCCCAAGCAGTGCCATCGTCGGGGACGATAGACTGCACGACGACGGGGATATCAGCCATGACCTCGTTCCTCTTCAAGTCACGGAGAACGTCCAACCCACCTATGTCGGGCAGGATCAAATCCAACAGGATGAGATCAGGGCGATTCTCCTCGACCCGCTCGCCTACAGCGCGCCCGCGCCCCAGGACGACGACCTTGTATCCGCTGCTTTCAAGACGCCGCCTGGTCAAGTCGGCGGCGTCCCGATCGTCGTCCACGACCAAGACCGTCCGTACGTGAGCAGTCAAGCGCGACACGGTAGCCCGGCGAACTTCCTCCTCCTCCGGGACGGGGATGGGCAGGATGAACGTGAAGGTACTCCCTTCTTCCGGTTCGCTCTGGACCCAGATCCGGCCGCCGTGCATCTCGACAAACATCTTGACGATCGAGAGCCCCAGGCCGGTTCCCCTGGTCTCCTGAACCAGGGGATGGTCAGCTCGATAAAACCGCTCAAAAAGGTGCGCCATATCCTCGGGGGCGATGCCGATGCCCGTGTCCCGCACGTCAACGCGCACCGCCCGTTCGACGAGATACGCCTTCACTTCGATCTCGCCGCCTTCGGGAGTGTAGCGAATCGCGTTGCCTACTAAATTGGTCAGCACCTGATGAAGGCGGTCCCGATCCCCCATGATGTCGGGCAAGCCGGCAGCCACCTCGTAAATCAAATGCTGCTGCTTTTCCTCTGCCGAGCCTGCCAGCACGTTGACCACGTCAGCGATCACCTCGCCAATCTGCAAAGGGCGCGGCTCGAAACGGATGCGCCCCGTCTCCATCCGGGAGATATCCAGGAGATCGTTGATCAAGGCAGTCAAACGGTCTGTGTTGCTCTTGATCGTGGTCAGGAAACGCTTCTGCTCGGCGTTGATGGAGCCGGCCGCGCCCGCGTGGAGGAGATCCGTGTACCCTTTGATGGCCGTCATCGGCGTACGAAGCTCGTGCGAGACGGTAGAGACGAACTCGCTCTTGGCCCGATCCGCCTCGACCTCTTTGGTGATGTCCCGAAAGATGGTCACCACCCCCATAAAGTCGCCCCGCAGCGAAAGGACAGGGGACAAAAGCGCGTGAATAATACGGTTTTCAGTCTCCAGGTTTATCTTGTAGCTCTTGGCCATCTCCGGGACAGAGGTGTCCAACAGCGTTCCCATAGTAGAGACCGCCTCTTTTTGGGCCTTGGAGTCAAAGGTGGAGAACAGATCGTTGAAACTCCGACTGAGCAACTCTTTCTCCGACACTCCCAGAATGCGCTCTGCCGCCGGGTTGACCAGGATGATAGTGCCCTCCACATCGTTCACGACGACGCCGTCGGCAATAGAGGTCAGGATGGCCTCCCGCTCGGTCGCCTGCTCCTGCTGCTGGCGGAACATCTGTCCCAGTTCTTGAGCTTGCTTGCTGATGAGGCGGTAAACTTCGGCATTGCCGATAGCCGTGGCCACCTGACTGAGGACATTGCGGAATAGCTGAACGCGGCTGGGGTCGAAAACCCCCTCCTGAGAACTGGCCAGCGCCATAAGCCCCCTGAATTGCCCATTGGCGATCAGCGGCCCCGCCAGCAGGGCAACCACTTCCGAATCGACCAGTTCCTTAACCCAAGCCTCTGCCCCCTCCGCCTCCAGATGATCCAAGGCCAGCAGCGGTTCATCTCGCCCCATTTGCCACGTCGAAGGCAGTGCATCCACGGGGATTTCCCCATCGTGCCAGTCAACGCGCGTCGCGGGCGCGACGTTCTCCACAACGTCATCCGTCAGATAGACCGCTCCCTTCTCTGCGCCGCTGGCCGCCACAATCTCCATCAGGGCCTTCTGAAGCACGCGCGGCAGATCCAGGCTAGAAGTCAGCTCCCGCGTGATGTCATAGAGGGTCTCCAGTCGCGCTCTCTCGGCCGCCAGCCGCTCCACCTCGCCAGCGGCGCACCGAGCCAGCGCCAGGGTCAAATCATTGATGCGCCCGTCGACCAACCTGCCATCCGCTTCCTCCGGTCGCAAATCTCGGACAGCTCGAAAGAGAGCATCAGCGATGGAGAGCATCTCTGGCATCGAAACGCCACGCGCGTCCATCTCCTGTGCGACCCACTCCTGCAGCGCCTCGGTGCCGCCTGAAGCAAAGGCCTCGGACAGAGGGCGCCAGAAGACGAGACGTTCCACATCAGAGCAAGCGGCATAAGCTGGCGACTCTCCAAGCACCTCTAGCCACCGCGCCTCGATCTCCTGCCTATGTTTTTGCAACCACGAACTCAAGTCCATACTCATTCCTACCAGCCCATTGTAACCCGACCGCAGGCACAGGGGGTTACAACTCCGTTACGGTTAAGTGACTCGGCCAGCCCTCAAAACGCCTCCCAACCTTGCCCAAAGATAACGCCCCTCCGCAACAACTGGAATCATCATAACACCATTCGCGCATCTATACAAGTCTCGCCCCCCCACTCCACATCAATTTGCTAATCCCCGCGATGCTGGTATAATGTGTGGCCACGCCACCCTAGCTCAACCGGCAGAGCAGCCGCTTCGTAAGCGGCAGGTTTTGGGTTCGATTCCCAAGGGTGGCTCTGTAGCCGCTTCAGCCCCGCCAAGGGGCTTTCTTTCTAATTCGGCAGGAACGGATGAGTACCCAAATCCCAAGCACCCCCCGGCGCCGCGATCCCTGGCGCACTATCTGGCAAATTGTGACCAGCGACGGCCTGCTGGTGGTCCTGTTGCTGGCAACAGCGGCGGGACTGCTGGCCGCGGCGTGGCTTCCCCAGTTGCCCGCTGCCGACCCGGCGGCCTACGCCCGGTGGTTCTCCGAAACACAAGCCCGGTTTGGAAAAGCGACCCAGACCATGCAGTCACTGGGCCTGTTCGCCGTCGCTCGCTCCTTCGGCTTTCGCGCGCTGTTGGCGTTGCTCGCCAGCACCCTCTTTCTGCGATTGGTGGAACGTGGAGGCAGGTTTCTCTCCGATGCCGAGCGGCGGGCGTGGAGCGACCTGTTCCCACTACTAGCCCACGGAGGCGGCCTGGTGCTGCTGGCCGGGCTGCTCGTCACCCACCTGTGGAGCTGGCGGGTCGAGGGACTGATCGTCCAGAGCAGCGCACAGGTGCCGATACCCGGCACCGAAAGTTGGGTCGCGCTGGAGGAGAACACCTCCAAGCTCGTACACAGCGCCGGCGTCGTAGCCCACGTAGAAGCACACGGGCCTGGCGTGCGAGTGAGCGCCGTCGATGGCCAAGGGAACGTCCTCACCCTCCAGCATGCTGCAGAACCCGCACTCCTCGCGGAGCTCACCTTGGCTCTCGCCAAGGGTCAACACTTTGCTATCCCCGACGCCCAACTGATCGCCCAATTGACGCCGCAGGCCGGTCGTCCCGTCAAGGCCCAAACCCCTGTGCTCGTCCAAGTCTATCGCTACCCACCCATCCAGTTGGCGACCGAGACCATCGTGGAGGGAGATGCTGAACTGACCGTAGATGACGTGACGCTGCGCCTCGTCAGCGTGCCCTA
>CAZWPV010000350.1:0-3733 GCA_964635485.1 uncultured Anaerolineales bacterium | reverse complement strand
CGTGAGGCAACGATACTCTTTCGGTACACTTTTTAGTGAGTCAATTCGCCCGATTGTGTTCAGGGATATTTGGGTATATACTTCTTCAGCGGTGCGGAGGGAAAAAGGGACAGCAAAAGGAGGACCCAGTAGGATGAACAACCTAAACAATTGGACCAAGGCACCGACTAGAAACCTAATCGTCTCGCTGGCTCTGGCGACCGCCGCACTCGTGGTGTTGATCTTGATGGTTCCATCTCGATCCGTTCGAGCCCAGGCCGGCGACATCTATGTGGACAAGCAGCTTGGGCGGGCCAATCCAGTGGTGCACGTGGGCGAATACCTCACCTTCACGATCTATATCAGGAACGATTCCGCCTTTACCGTCACGACCCTGCCCCTGTCCGATACGTACAACACCGCGGTCCTGGGTTTTGTCGACGCTACCCCAACGCCCGACAGCGTGGACGAAGGGGCCGGGCGGCTCGACTGGAACGACTTAACGACCTACTTTGGCGATCTGCCGCCGGGAGATTCCATCCTCGTCGTCGTCGGTTTCATCGCCGAGCACCCAGAGACGGCAGTCGTCAACGCGGCCGAGGTTCACGACGCGCTGGGTGCCGGAGGTGCGTTAAGCGGGACCAACAGCATTATCACCAATACCACGTCGGTGGGTGGCAGCAGCCCGGTGGAAAAAGATCTGCTGGAAGGATTAATCCCACAGGTCGGCCTGCCGTTGACCTTTACCATCACGATCACCAACAATGGATTTACCACCATGACGGTCGTGCCATTGGTGGACACCTATGATCCCGACTGGATGGCCTTTAGCTACGCCGTTCCTCCGCCCGATTCTGTAGACGAGATGAACGGGGAGTTGACTTGGCTGGACCTCACCGCGGGGGGCAACGACGTTCCGCCTCACGGCACAATCACAGTAACGACTGTCTTTACCGCCCTGGTGGCTGGCGATGGCGCGGAGAATGCCGCCGAGGTCTCGGGAGCCAGCGATTGGTACGAAAACGAGTTAGCAGGAGGTTCCGACCAAGTGCCCATCACCATCATAGGAGACACTCCCACGCCCGTCCCGACGACGGCTCCTACGTCGGTGCCCGCCACGCGGCGGCCTGCCACTACGTCGGTACCGGCCTCCACGGCAACGCCTGCTCCTACACCGACGAACACCGTGGTACCTCTCTTGCCCCAATCGGGAGAACAAATCACAAAAAGAGGAACCGGCAACGCGTCCGCAGGCCTGCTCGTCCTAGGCGTGGGGGTGGTCGTCCTGAGCGCGTGGATAGCGGTCCTGGCCTGCATGCGGCGCAGACAGCATTAAGCCGGGACTTTTGCCAGTTCAGAGGAAATCCAGCGCAGACCGGCGAGTTTGCCAAACTGCCTGCCCCTCAACTGCCCGTCGAGCCAAAGCCGCCCGCACCGCGCTCCGTCTCGTCCAGCGACGCGACCGGCCGCCACGCCACATGCGTCACCGGCGCCACCACCATCTGCGCGATGCGGTCGCCGCACCGGATGGTGTAGGGGACATCGCTCAGGTTGACCAATCCCACCTTGACCTCGCCGCGATAGTCGCTATCGACCGTGCCCGGCGCGTTGGCAACCGTGATACCCTCTTTGATCGCCAACCCGCTCCGGGGTCGAATCTGCGCCTCGTATCCTGGCGGCAACGCGATACGCAGCCCCGTGGGCACCAGGCAGCGCTGCCCAGGTTCCAGCACTAGCGATTCCTCCACCGCCGCGCACAAATCCATCCCCGCCGAGCCAGGGGTAGCATAGGAGGGCAAGGGCAACCCCTCAGCATGAGGCAACGTCTGAACCTCCACGCCTAGCTCGATCACGCCGCACCTCCCAACAACTGCTGTAGCGCCGCCCGCTCGCCGGCTCCAAGCCGCGCCAACGCCGTTTCGTCGCCGCCCAAAACCGCCCTCCCCAACCCTGACCGGCGGAAAGCCGCCAAGTCCTCCTCGAACGGTGTCCCCACCCGGTGCTCGTGCACGATATCGCCATCCTGCATCACCAGGATGCGACCCGTATTGCGCGCTACAGCGGGGTCGTGGGTGACGACGATGATGGTCGTACCCAGTCCACGGTTCAGTTCGTGCATCAGCGCGATCACCTCCTCGCCGCTGTGGGAGTCCAGGTCGCCGGTAGGCTCGTCGGCCAGGACGAGGGCAGGCTCGTTCGCCAGCGACCGGGCGATGGCCACCCGCTGCCGCTGACCGCCGGAGAGCTGGTTGGGCAAGTGGCTCATCCGATCGGCCAGGCCAACCAACTCCAACAGATCTCTGGCTCGCTTGCGCCGCTTCCCCCGCCCCACCTGCCCCATCATCGGCACCTCGATGTTCTCCAACGCGGTAAGCGTGGGAATCAGGTTGTGCAACTGGAAAATAAACCCGACCGTGCGCGCGCGAAAGGTATCCAGATCGCGCACCTTGGCCAGGTCTTTGCCGTCGATCAGCACCTGCCCGCTGGTAGGCCGGTCGAGAGCGCCGATCATGTTCAGCAGCGTCGACTTGCCCGAGCCCGAAGGCCCCATCACAGAGACGAACTCTCCCCGCTCAATCTGCATATCCACGCCATCCAGCGCCCGCACCTGCGCTCCGTCGCCGTACACCTTCACCAAGTCTTTTGTTTCGACAATGATTTCTACATCCATAGTCCACCTCATCCTACACTCACCGATTTGCTCATTCGTACCGCAACGCCTCCACCGGCCTCAGGAGCGACGCCCGCCACGAAGGATACGCCCCACCCAGCGCGCCCAAGGCGAAGGCGACGACCAACGCTTGGACGAAGAGCGCCACGCTAAAGCTACCCTGCACCCAGGTGGTCACGAAAGGAATCCTGTTCATCAGCCAGATCGCACCCACACCGGTAATCAGGCCCAACGCACCGCCCAACAGACTCAGGGCCAGTGACTCGCGCAGGATCATCGAGAGAACGTGACGCCTGGGCCAGCCCAATGCCCGCAGCACGCCGATCTCGCGCGTGCGCTCAAACACGCTCATCACCATCGTGTTCATCATCCCCGCGCCGCCCACCAGCAGCGCCAGGAAAGCGATGCCCCAGGTACTGGACTTCATGTACTGCATGTCGGCCACGTCCTCGGAAAACTCGCTCGCCTGCGAGATCTGCACCTCGGGGAACCGCGCCTCGATGGCGCGCGCCACCTCCTCGGCACGATTGGGGTCTTTAAGTCGAATGGCCAAGAAGCTGACCTTGTGCGGCTGGCCAAAGAGGTTCTGCGCATCGCGCAGGCTCAGAACGGCGCCGCCATCCTCGAACGGCACGCCGGTCTCGTAGATGCCGGCGATGCGGAAAGACGAGTCGAACAGCCGCAACGTCTGGCCGACCTCCATATCGAGCGCCTCCGCGGCCACCCGCCCGAGGAGGGCCTGTCGATTCGTCGTCAAGGGGCCCCCATCCACGATCTTGAAATCGCGGATCGCCAGCCCGCGTGGGGGATAGCCAAAGACGACGAAAAAGGGCAGGTCTCCAACGGCGGTGTAGCCGGTCAAAAAGCCCTCGGCATCCTCCACACCGGGCACGTCGGCGATGCGCCTCACGACCCCCTCGTCGATCGCGCTCAAGTCCATCGAAGCGTCCGCCTCCATCCCGGCCAGTTGCATCCCCTCTTTCGAGGCCATCGCCGTCATCTCTTTGACCAACCCGTCGGTCAATCCGCCCATACTGACCATCGCCATGATGGCGATGCCGATGCCGACCAACGTGAGCAGCG
>CAZWPV010000349.1:0-3748 GCA_964635485.1 uncultured Anaerolineales bacterium | reverse complement strand
AGATCATGGACCACAAGCCCGACGACTGGTCGCCGCTGCTGGTGGAAGCCTGGGGTGAGGCGATGAACGATCCCGGCGAGTGGGCCAAGGCCGCCGAAGAGGCCGGCGCCGACGTCATCGCGCTCCAGCTCAGCCTGAACGACGCCGACGGCAACCCCAACACGCCAGAGAACGCCGTCGCCGCCGTCAAGAAGGCGCTCGGAGCCACCGGCCTGCCACTGATCGTGCTCGGGCCGGGACAGGTAGACGCCGATAACGAGCTGCTCGTACCCGTGGCCGAGGCCACCAAGGGCGAGCGACTGGTACTGGGTATCTGCGAAGAAAAGAACTATCGCACCATCGTCGCCTCGGCGCTGGCGAGCGACCAACTGGTCATCGCCCGCACCGCGATGGACGTCAACCTGGCCAAGCAGCTCAACATCCTCATCACCGACATGGGCCTGCCGCCTGAGCGCATCCTGATGGACCCGACCTGCGCTGGCGTGGGCTACGGCATGGAGTACGGCTACTCGGTGATGGAGCGCCTGCGGCTGGCTGCTCTCCAGGGCGACAGCATGACCCAGATGCCGATGATCGTCACCGTGGGCTACGAAGCCTGGCGGCAGAAGGAGAGCAAGGTGGGCGAGGGCGTGCCCGAGGCCTGGGGCGAGTGGAAGGAACGGGCCATCAACTGGGAAGCGCTGACGGCAGCAACCCTGATCGAGTCGGCCGCCGACATCGTCGTGCTGCGCCACCCGGAATCGGTACGGCGCATTCACACGATGATTGACGAACTGAGCAGTTAGTAGATTGGGAAGCTGGTAAATTGGTAGGTGGTTTCTACCAGTCTACCAATTTACCAACTACCAGTTTACCGACTTTAAGGAGAACAAACATGGCACTATCAGGCATTCAAATCTACAAGCTACTCCCCCAAACCAACTGCAAGGACTGTGGCTATCCCACCTGCCTCGCCTTTGCGATGAAGCTGGCGGCCAAGCAGGCCGATCTGGACAAGTGTCCCCACGTCTCCGACGAAGCGCGGGAGCAACTGGCTGAGTCGGCCGCCCCACCCGTCCGGCTGGTGACGCTCAGCGCCGACGGCCGAGAGGTCAAGGTAGGGAACGAGATCGTGCTCTTCCGTCACGAAAAGACGTTCTTCAACCCGTGCGGCCTCTTTGTCCGGCTGCGCGATAGCGAGCCGCTGGACACACTCAAGACCGAGGCGAAAGAAGCGGCGAACTATGGCGTCGAATATGTCGGCATGACGCTGACGCTCGACGGCCTGGCGGTTGAAGCAACAGGAGATGGCGACAAGTTCGCAGCGGCGGTCGAAGGCATGCTGGAGACGGCCAAGGTGCCGCTGATCCTCATCGCCGCCGACCCGGCCGTGATGGCCAAGGGACTGGAAGCCGCTGACGGATTCGGAGAATCCGCGGGAGTGCAACCGCTGGTCTACGGAGCCACTGCCCAAACCTGGGAAGCCTTTGCAGAACTGGCAAAGAAACACGGCGCGCCGATGGCCATCCGCGCCGACTCGCTCAACGAACTGGCCGAGCTGACGGAAAAGATCAAGGGCGCAGGCATCGAAGACATCGTCCTCGACCCCGGCGTGCGCGATCTCAAGTCGCTGCTGGCACTGAACACGCTGGTCCGCCGCATGGCGATCAAGGAGACATACCGCTCGCTGGGCTTCCCCATCATCAACTTCCCCGGCGAGATGGCGTTCACCGCGAGCGGTGAATATGATGCCGGGATGGTTTCTATCGCGGCGACGCAGGCGATCGCCAAATACGGTGGCTTTGTCGTGCTGGATAGCTTCAGCCCGGCGATGGTCTACCCGCTGCTGGTTCTGCGCGCCAACATCTACACCGACCCACAGAAGCCGATCCAGGTGCAGCCCGGCGTCTACGAGATCAACGAACCCAAGGAAGACTCACCACTGATGGTGACAACTAACTTTTCCATCACCTACTTTTCCGTGGCCAACGAGGTCGACGGCTCAGGCACCCCTGGCTGGCTGCTGGTGGCCGACGCCGAGGGTATGAGCGTGCTCACCGCGTGGGCGGCGGGCAAGTTCGACGCGGAGCGCATCGCCAAGGCGGTCAAGTCCAACGATATGGCAGATAAGCTCAGCCACAAGAAGCTCATCATCCCCGGTCACGTATCGGTGCTGCTGGGCGAACTGGAGGAAGAGCTGCCCGGATGGGAAATCCAGGTCGGCCCGCGTGAAGCGGTGGACCTGCCGGGATACTTGAAACTATGGAGCGCATCTTGACGCTTTTTTGGACCTCCGAGGTCTAAAAAAGACCTCGGAGGTCTAGAGACTCATGGAAATCAGGATCGCTCAGCAAGCCGATCTCGTTCAGATCGTAGAGATATACAACCAAGCAGTGGCTCTAAAATCCGCCACAGCGGACCTGTATCCCATCGAGCCAGGCGATAGAGTGCAATGGCTCGAGGAACACGTACCAGAAAAGTATCCGGTATACGTCGCCAGGATTGACGACAAGGTAATCGGATGGTGCAGTTTGAGCCCATACCGGCGCGGGAGAATGGCTCTACGGCATACAGCCGAGATCAGCTACTATATCCACGAGGACTATCGTAGAACGGGCATCGGCAGCGCATTGGTGAAGCATATGATCGCGCAGTGTGAAAAGCTCGGTATCAAGACGCTGTTTGCCCTTCTGCTAGATGTCAACGTCGCCAGCGTCAAACTGCTGGAAAAGATTGGCTTTGCCAAGTGGGGACATATGCCCAACATCGCAGATTTCGACGGCAAGGAATGCGGGCATTTGATCTATGGGCTGAGAGTTTGTTGATCTCGTATTGCGCGGAGGTTTTGTTATCGACACCATCACAGTTCACTTCAAACCTACCGATAAGCGCGTGGAGGTCCCCACCGGCACCCTCCTGAGCGACGCTGCCCAGCAGGCAGGGATCGATCTACAGCTACCCTGTGGCGGCCAAGGGCGGTGCGGCCGCTGCGCCGTCATCATCGAAGAAGGCAGCGTGCAGCGTCGTTCTACGCAGCGCCTCTCCCCTGCCGACGTGGAGGCCGGTTACGCCCTGGCTTGCCAGACGACGGTCGAAGGCGACCTGGTCGTCAGCATCCCGCCGCAGGAAAAGATCGAGCGGCGGCTGAAAGAGAGCAAGCGCGCGGCCAAGGTCGAGCTGCCGTTCCCTTACGACATCCACGATCAGCCGCTGCGCAAGTACACCATCACGCTGGATACACCCTCGATGCAGGATCAGACCGACGACTGGTCGCGCCTGTGCAGGGCACTCGAACGCCGTTACAACCTCGAAGGGCTGCGGATTCAGCTAGCCGTGCTAAAAAAACTGGGGGGCATCCTGCGAGAAGGGGAATGGACGGTCACCGTCGTGGTGGAGCTGGATGCCTGGGACCGCCCCAACGGCCCGCCCTGCATCATCGACATTATGCCGGGAGAACATCTGGAAAACCTGTGGGCCGTCGCCATCGACATCGGCACGACCAGCAACCACGTCTGGCTGGTCGATCTCATCAGCGGCGAGGTCATGGCCCAAAAGGCCGACTACAACGGCCAGATCGCCCGCGGCGAGGACGTCATCTCGCGCATCATCTATGCCTCCAAGGGGAACGGCCTGGAGGAGCTGCAGCAGTTGGTTATGGGAACACTCAATCGCCTGCTGGAAGAGGCCGCCCAGGAGCACGCCATCAGCACAGATGAGATCTACAAAGCGGTGGTCGCCGGCAACAGCACGATGATACACCTCTTTGCCG
>CAZWPV010000348.1:1882-3770 GCA_964635485.1 uncultured Anaerolineales bacterium | reverse complement strand
CGCTGACGTCAAAACGTGGTTCGACCTGGGCGTGTTCACCGTCCAGCCCTCATACTTGGCGATGATCCTGCTGATCATCTCCATAGGGGCCATGCTAAGCCGAAGGCGGCGGCGCAGGCGGAGCGCTTCCACGCCATTGTTCGGAGCGCCCAAGACGCGGTTGATGGAGGAACAGGCCGAGCGTCCTGGCGTTGTCAACTACCTCGTGTCTGCCGGGATGATGCTCGTGATGGTGACCCTGATCTTTTTGCAGCCGGACATGGCCACCGCTGCGGTGCTCGTCTCCATGTGGCTGGCGATGGTGTTCGAGTCTGACATGCCGGTGCGCTACATGATTCTGACGATCCTCTTAGGCTTGGCAGGGCTCTACCCGGTGTGGAAGCTGACCGAGTTGCTGGAGTTTGAATATATACAAGACCGTGTGTTGGGCTTTTTCAACCCTGAACCAAATTATCAGGTCGGACAGGCGCTGATCGCCATCGGATCGGGTGGATTCTGGGGCAAGGGGTTGGGTCAGGGCACGCAGAGCCAGCTTCGCTACCTGCCGGCGCGTCACACCGATTTTATCTTCGCCGTCACCGCCGAGGAACTTGGCTTCGCGGGCATCATGTTGCTGTTCGCTCTGTACGCGGTGCTGTTCTTGCGCCTGTTGCGCATCGTCCTGATCGCATCAGACACGTATGGACGGCTGCTGGCGACCGGTGTGCTGGCGATGATCCTGTTCCAGTTCGTCGTCAACATCGGCATGAACCTGGGCATACTGCCCGTCGCCGGGCTTCCGCTGCCCTTTGTCAGCTACGGTTCTACCGCGCTGCTGACGACGCTGATCGGCATCGGGCTCGCGGAGAACGTGGTCATGCGGCACAAGAGGTTCGAGTTTTGACGGGCAGAAGCCGTGTAGCGTTGGTGCAGGGGGAGAGCCGCCGCGAGAACGTCTCGGCGGCTCTTGAGACTATATCCGGGCAGATCGATCTGAGGGCCGTTCGCCGCGTGCTGATCAAGCCGAACTTTGTTTCGGTCACCCACCAGGCGGCGTCGACGCACGTGGACGCGGTCCGTGCCGTCCTGGATTTCGTCCGCGCCCGCTACGATGGCCCCATCGTCGTGGCCGAGGGGGCGGCGCTTTCTCCTACCTTTGAGGGCTTTGGCAATTTCGGCTACGAACCGTTGGTCGAGGAGTACGGCGTCGAGTTGATGGACCTCAATGCCGACGACGTGGTGCCGGTGCAGGTGTACGATCGGCGGCTACGCCCGGTGACGGTGCACCTGGCCCGCACCACCGTCGAGGACGGCGTCTACCGCATCTCCGTGGGTCTGCCCAAGACGCACGACTGCGTCGTCGTGACGCTGGCCATCAAGAACATAGTGATGGGGTCGCTGGTCAATCCGCGCGCCGTCCGGCGCGGCGGCGGCACGCCGGGGCTGGCGCGCCGGGTGGGCCACCTGGTGCCCAAGCGGGTGCAGCATTCGGACCTGGCGGAGTGGATCAAGGGCACACTGCTGGGGGGCAAGAATAGGTCGAGCAAGATGGCGATGCACCAAGGGCTGCCGGCGATGAACGTGAACCTGGCGCTGGTGGCCGCCCGCGTCTGGCCGCACCTGGCGGTGATCGACGGCTGGGAGGGGATGGAGGGCAACGGGCCTGGTGGAGGCGACCCGGTCGATTGGCGAGTGGCGTTGGCGGGTACCGATCCGCTGGCGGTGGACGTGCTCACGGCGCACCTGATGGGCTTTGCACCCGAGCGGATAGGGTACTTGCAGTACTGCGGTCAGATGGAGTTGGGCGTTGCGGCGCTGGATCGGATCGACGTGGCGGGCAACGCCGCGCCTGAGCAGGTACAGCGTTCCTTCAAGCCCCACCCCACCTACCGGCGTCAATTGCAGTGGC
>CAZWPV010000348.1:0-1782 GCA_964635485.1 uncultured Anaerolineales bacterium | reverse complement strand
CTCAAAAGCGTCATAATATGCTATAATACGACAACGACCAGGATCGAGGAGAAAAAGACAGTGACGGAACCCGAACCCACCTCCAAAGATTTTATCCGTGAAGCGGTCGAAGAGGATCTCCGAACGGGGCGCTACGATCACGTCCACACCCGCTTCCCTCCGGAGCCCAACGGCTACCTGCACATCGGGCACGCCAAGGCCATCTCCATCACCTATGGCATCGCCGAGGACTATGGCGGGCTATACAACCTGCGTTTCGACGATACCAACCCGGTCAAGGAGGAGACGGAGTACGTCGACGGCATCATGGCGGACATCCGCTGGCTGGGGTTCGATTGGGAGGATCGGCTGTTTTACACCTCGGATTACTTTGAGCAGCTCTACCAGTACGCCGTGCTGTTGATCGAAAAGGGCCTGGCCTACGTGGACGACCTGAGTCCCGACGAGATACGGGAGTATCGCGGCACGCTAACCGAGCCGGGCAGAAACGGCCCCTACCGCGAGCGCAGCGTCGCGGAGAACCTGGACCTGTTCGCTTCGATGCGCGCCGGCGAGTTTCCCGACGAGGCGTGCGTGCTGCGGGCCAAGATCGACATGGCTTCACCCAACATCAACATGCGCGACCCGGTGATGTACCGCATCCTGCACGCGGAGCATCACCGCACGGGCGATGCCTGGTGCATCTACCCGATGTACGACTACTCCCATCCTATCTGCGACGCCATCGAGGGCATCACCCACTCGCTGTGTTCGTTGGAGTACGAGGATCACCGCCCGCTTTACGATTGGTTCCTGGAGCAGTTGGGCGTTTGGGAGAATCCCCCGCGGCAGATCGAGTTCGCGCGCTACGGCCTCACCTACACGGTGGTGAGCAAGCGCAAGCTGCTGCGGCTGGTGAACGAGGGGCACGTCAAGGACTGGGACGATCCCCGTATGCCGACTCTCTCGGCGATGCGGCGGCGCGGCTACACCCCGCAGGCGATCCGCGCCTTTTGCGACGGCGTCGGCGTGTCCAAGACGAACACCGCCATCGACATCGCATTCCTGGAGCACTGTGTGCGCGACGATCTGAACGAGCGCTGCAACCGCCGTATGGGCGTGCTGCGCCCGCTCAAGCTGGTCATCGATAACTATCCCGAGGGTCAGGTCGAGGAGATGGAGGCGATCAACCATCCGCTCGATCCCGAGCGCGGCACACGGCTGGTGCCCTTCTCGCGCGAGCTGTACATCGAGCGGGACGACTTTATGGAGGAGCCGGTGCGCAAGTTCTATCGCCTGGCGCCGGGGCGCGAGGTGCGCCTGCGGTACGCTTACCTGGTCACCTGCATCGACGTGGTGAAGGATGCCAGCGGCGAGGTGATCGAGGTGCACTGCACCTACGACCCCGCCACCCGCGGCGGCGACGCGCCCGACGGGCGCAAGGTCAGGGGCACGCTGCACTGGGTCTCGGCGGCCCACGCCGTCGATGCCGAAGTGCGGCTCTACGACCGCTTGTTCACACAGGAGAACCCCGAGGACGTAGAAGAGGTGGATGCTACGCATCCAAAGGACTTTACGACTACTGTCAATCCCGACTCATTGGAGGTGCTGACCAGCTGCAAGGTCGAGCCGAGCCTGGCTGGCGCGGCGACCGGCAGCCGCACCCAATTCGAACGGAAAGGCTATTTCTGCGTTGACCCCGACTCATCCAAGGGGGGTCTGGTGTTTAACGAGACGGTATCCCTGCGGGATACGTGGGCCAAGATTCAGGCCAAGCAGAAGTAGATGGGAGGTATCTTCTCA
>CAZWPV010000347.1:0-3781 GCA_964635485.1 uncultured Anaerolineales bacterium | reverse complement strand
CCGATCCCGCATCTCTTCCACGTGTGTGCCCGGCCAGTAGACCCGCCCGCAGCCAGGGCAGCGGTGGAACTCGGTCTGCGTCCGCAGCACGTAGGGCGGCACGCGGTCGGCGACGGCGTCAGGAGAAACAGGCTCCAGGGCGGCGTTGCACACCGCGCAGCGGGAAAGGGCCGGATCGGGTGGTAGGCCGAGCGCACCCTGCACCTCGCGCACCTGCTCCTCCAGCACCTCCGACTGGATCAACAGCGTGTGCAGCCCTCGCCGGCCCGCCAGTTCGCGGTCGCGGGTGAGCAACACGCGGCCCTCGACGCGGGCGCGGCGGGCCAGTTCGGGATCGGCGGCGGCGTTGTCGTAAGCGGTATCGTAGCCCAACAGGCGCAGCCACTTGGCCAGCGTGCCCAGCATGCCATCGGCAAGAAGCTTCAGAGGTCGATCGTCCATACTTGGCTAAATCGGCGGAGTCTGGTATAGTTGATAGCTGGTAAATCAACTTCGACTACCGATTACCAATATTCTACTCGAGGGGAACCATCATGGCAACTGAAATCTGGCTTCCGGCACTGCTGGGCTACCTGGCCCCTATAGGTATTTTCCTGCTGGCTTGGGGCGGGATGGAGCCTAACCGCGCGCGCCGCGCGGCTTCTATAGGCGCCCTGACGCTGGCGCTGGCGGCGATAGGCTACTTTGCCGTGGGCTTTGCCTTCCACCTAGGCGGCGCACAATCGGTGACCAACGACCCCGCTTACGAGGGATTGGGGGCACTCTGGGCACCGGGAGAATGGGGCATGATCGGGCTGAAGGGTTTTTTCCTTTCCGGCGGCGACGATCCCCTGACTCCGGAGGCGATGGCCCTCTTCGTGAACTATTTGCCACTGGCAACGACCGCCGTGCTGCTGGTCGCACTCAGCGTACATGGACAGACGCGCGGCTGGCAGGCCGCGGTCGGCGGCCTGGTGATCGCAGCCGTGCTGTTTCCCATCGCGGCCTGCTGGGCCTGGGGCGGGGGCTGGCTGAGCAGCATCGGCCGGGCGATCGTGCCGCCGCCGGGCGAGCCCCAGCACGGTTTCGTCGATTACGCCGGATCGGGCGTCGTCTACCTGTTGGGCGGGATGGCGAGCCTGGGCGCGCTGGTGGGGCTGAAAAAACGCCTCCCACCCGCTCAGATGGGAGCGCCTGAGGAGATGCCCCCGGCGCACCTGCCACTGCTGGCCAACCTGGGCGCGCTGCTCTTTGGCCTGGGATTGCTGAGCTGGTCGT
Organism: uncultured Anaerolineales bacterium; assembly: GCA_964635485.1. Taxonomy (GTDB): domain Bacteria; phylum Chloroflexota; class Anaerolineae; order B4-G1; family B4-G1; genus JAFGED01. The sequence goes on along the minus strand of CAZWPV010000347.1, from coordinate 2,524 downwards.
TGAGCACGCCCTTCCACGCCGTCGGAGCGACCCTCAACCTGCCGCGTGCCGCCGTCAACGTCGTGCTGGCCGGGGCGGGGGCGACCTTCGTCACACAGGTCTATTCCTGGTTCGCCATCGGCCGCGCCAACGCACTGATGGCAGCGCGCGGCACGGCGGCAGGCTTTATCGCCATCGCGGCAGGCGCCCCCTTCGTGCCGCCTTGGGCCGCGCTCCTCGTCGGCGCAATTGTCGGATTGCTGCTGCCGGTGGCCGTCTACCTGGTCGAGCACGTGCTGCGGCTGCCGGACGCAACGGCGACGATAGCGCTAGGCCTCGTGGCGGGACTGATCGGCTTGCTAGCAGTGCCCATCTTTGCCGATGGGTTATGGGGCCAAGGGTGGAATGGCGTCGGGCTGAAGGAATATCAGACCGAAGCACTCAAGGGCGTGACCGGCTTCCTGCCAGCGAAGAAATTCGACACCGGCGACGGCCCCGGCCAACTGATCGCACAACTGGCCGGGATCGGGGCCATCGGCGTGTTATCCTTCTTTATCGGCTGGCTGACCTTTACGCTGCTGAACCTGCCCTACACCCGCCCGTGGGAACGGTGGGGAACGCCAAAGTAAGCAGCCGCGCCTACCGCGCCAACTCCAGTACGCAAGCCGCCGCAGTCTCCTCCACCGTCGATCAAAGGTTCTATCAACGGCCTTCCTCCAACACAAACACCTTCAACGTCGTATACTCCGCGCCCGTGGGTTTGAGCACGCTGCGGATGAGTTCGAAACGATCGGCGACCACCTCGGCCAGTTGGCCCACCTCGGTGGCGGCGACGATCTCGCCCACCCGCGCCGCATCGCCGCGAGAGGTCTTGCGCCCCATCCGACCCAGCGTCAGGTGCGGCGTAAAACCGCGCCCCTCCGGCTCGTAGCCAAAGGGTGCCATCACCTCCTCGATGGCATCCTGCAACACCGCCAGCCGTCCCGTTGGCTCCTGCACGCCCACCCAGACGACGCGCGGACGGCGGGTGTTGGGGAAGCACCCCACCTCCCCGACGGTAAAAGTGCAAACGGGGGCACTACGTGCCACCACCGCCAAAGCCTGCTCGATCCCGGGCAGCCTCTCGGTCGGTGTATCGCCCAGGAACTTGAGCGTCAGGTGGATGGACTCGGGCCGCACCCAGCGCACGCTGCGCGGTGGAATCCGCCTCTCCAGGCGACTTTGCAGGTCGGCCAGTTGTTCCAGCAGCGCGCCGGGAAGCGGTACGGCGATGAAAGCACGGATGGTCTCCATACGAGTACCTCCTCACACCATCTCTCACGTCACGCCCCCACACAGATCGGCGGAGCGGGGGTGGTAGAGAAACCCTTCATCCCAACTGTAAAAAGTCGACCGAACCGGTCTCCATATCCATCACCAGCAACTTGTTTCGCAGGGGCTCCCCGCGCCCGGTCAGAATCTTGACCACCTCCTGCGCCTCCCAGGCCGCCACTGCCATCGGCGTCGCGGCAGGAGTGCCCAGTTGCGCCTCGAGCCCCCGCTCAGGAAGCTCGCCGCCGCCGTAGAGAGCGCACAGGCCAGGGTCGCCAGGGAAAATGGTCATCACCTGGCCCAGGAAGCCGGCGACGCTGCCGTGCACCAGAGGGATACCCAGCGCCTGGACGCCCTCCTGCAGGATCAGGCGGGTGGGCAAACGGTCGAGGGCATCGACGACCACGTCGGCCCCCTCCAGAAGCTGAGACAGGCTCTCGCGGGCGAGCATCGCCGCGTGAGCTGTCACCTCCACGGCGCTGTTGATCTCCGCCACGCGCCGGCGGGCCTCGTCCGCCTTGAGTATTCCCAACTTGGTCTCACCGCTCAGGAGTTGCCGGTTAAAGTTGTGCTCCTCAAAGACGTCGCCGTCGATCAAGATCAGCCGCCCCACCCCCATGCGGGCCAGCGCCTCGGTGACGTAACCCCCCAGTCCGCCCAGCCCCGCCACCGCCGCCGTGGAACGCAGCAGCTTGGCCTGTCCCTCCAGTCCAATCGTGCCCACGTTGCGCGCGTAACGCCAGGGGACGACGCCCGCCTCCAGCGCCGCCAGCTCCACCTCGCGGATCGAGCAGCCGTTGGCTGCGACTAGGTCGCGCACCGCCTGGTGACGGACGACGCGCACGCCATCCTCATCCCGTACCAACTCGCCGATCTGTCTTCGCAACGTCGCTTCGCCTGCCATCGTTCTCCCCTCCCACACCGAGGTGATATGATTTGGGTGTGTTTCATTTCAGTTGAAAACGTGAACCTTGCGAAGGTTAGAAGCATCTTCCGGCCCAAAAATGCCACTCTAATCGGCCACCACGTCACTCAAGAAGGCGCTCTAAAACCTTCGCAAGGTTGGCATAACTCATTTGAAACGCACCCATATGATTTTACGTCAACGGATAATCTTGTCAAATAGCACCGCCCTCCGATTATCCGTCAGTGAAAGGCGCGGCCCTGACGATCTAAACACACCTTGCCCCTTCCGCACCACTGAGGTATAATCCCTCCGCCGCCATTCTGAAAG
>CAZWPV010000346.1:0-3792 GCA_964635485.1 uncultured Anaerolineales bacterium | reverse complement strand
ATGAGGTTTTTACACCCTACGGGAATTCCTATTTTGACAGCAGAGGGTTTGCAGTATAATAACGTGTAGGAGTTCTGCTCGGGTTAGCCTGGCAGGAGATTCATGATGGGCTATGATGCCAAGTTGACCGCCTCACCCAGTTGGAGCTGAGGTTGGCGACGTGGTCAAAAGATAGGCTCGAATGCAGTCAAAATCTTCTTTGGAGGCAAACAAATGGACAAGCCCAAACAAAGAAAACGTGACTCGGCACGTTATGAGGAGGGCGACATAACAATGCGCATTGGATCCGAACACAGGAGACGGGTAACCGCCGAGTTATCCGAATTTGGTACTCGAAGCCCAGACAAGCGACTACTGGTCGGCAGCGTATGAAACAAAAGGACCTCCTCTATCCAGGGAGCATTGCCTTCATAGGTAACTATTCACCACGCTTGTGCGGAATTGCCACCTTTACAACCGATCTGTGCGAGTCTGTAGCCAGTAAATATCAGGAGGCAGCATGCTTTGCCATCGCTGTGAACGATACGGCGACCGGTTACGTCTATCCCCCCCGTGTCCGGTTCGAACTCGTAGAGAACGATGTCACCTCCTACCGCCGCGCCGCCGAGTTCCTGAATTTCAATAATGTCGATGTGGTGTCTCTTCAACACGAATATGGGATTTTCGGCGGCGTGGCGGGCAGCCATATCCTGGCGCTGCTGCGTGAGCTGCGTATGCCGGTCATCACCACCCTGCACACCGTTCTGCGTGAACCCGACTCCAACCAGCGCAGAGTCATCGAGGAGCTGGCAAACCTGTCCAGCCGCCTGATTGTGATGAGCCAGCGTGGCGCGGAGATACTGCAGGAGGTCTTGCGGGTACCTGAGGAGAAGATCGAGCTTATTCCTCACGGGATCCCCGATGTGTCATTTGTAGACCCCAACTTCTACAAAGAACAATTCGGCGTCGAAGGGAAGCACGTCCTGCTCACGTTTGGGCTGCTGTCTCCCAACAAGGGAATCGAACACGTCATTGAAGCTTTGCCTGATATTCTGGCCCACAGCCCCGACGTGGTATATATCGTGCTGGGCGCGACGCATCCACACGTCAAGCGTGAACATGGCGAGGCCTATCGTCTATCCCTGGAGCAGTTGGCACGCGAGCGCGGAGTAGAAGGCAATGTCATCTTTCACGACCGCTTCGTCACGCTAGAGGAATTGATTGAATTCATAGGCGTGGCCGACATCTACATCACGCCTTATCTCAACCCCGCGCAGATTACGTCAGGCACACTGGCCTATACAGTGGGAGCTGGCAAAGCAGTAATCTCGACTCCCTACTGGTATGCAGAGGAGTTGTTGGCTGAGGGGCGAGGGCTGCTGGTCCCCTTCAAAGAACCCACCGCTATCGCGGAGAAAGTGACGTGGCTGCTGGATAACGCCAGAGAGCGCCATGCGATGCGAAAACGCGCTTACATGTACGGGCGGAAGATGATCTGGACAGAGGTCGCCCGCCGCTATATGGAGACTTTCAAAAAGGCTTTTAAAGAAAGGCGCCATCAGTCTATACCTTTTGTGGCAAGGACGCTTGAACAACGTCCGGTGGGCTTTCTGCCCGAACTCAACCTGGCCCATCTGCGCCGTATGACCGATGACACGGGCATTTTCCAACATGCCATCTTCAATGTTCCCAACTACACTGAAGGCTATACCACCGACGATAATGCCCGCGCTCTCATCGTGGCAATCATGCTGGAGACGCTTGGCGATCATGAGCAGGGTGACGCCCGGCTACTGGCTTCATGTTATATGGCTTACCTGTGGCATGCTTTTGACGCCAAAACCGGCCGGTTTCACAACTTCCTGACCTACAATCGCCAGTGGTTAACAGACCAGGATACCGAAGACAGTCATGGGCGGGCGCTGTGGGCCTTGGGGACGGTGCTGGGCCGGTCACATGACGAGGGACTTCTGAGCCTGGCCGGTCAGCTGTTTGAGAAGGCGCTCCCAGCCGTGCTGGAGTTCACCAGCCCGCGCGCCTGGGCCTTCACACTCATCGGTATCCAGGGCTACATGAAACGCTTCTTCGGTGCGCGGGAGGCTCAGCAAGCCAGGGAGGTTCTGGCTCAACGGCTGATGGATTTGTACCAGGCCTGTAGCTCGCCCGACTGGCTGTGGTTTGAGAATATTCTGACTTATGACAACGCCAAACTGCCGCACGCCCTGCTGAAGGCCGGGGCGTGGCTGGAGCGGGACGATATGGTTGAGACCGGTTTGAAGAGTCTCGAATGGCTCATCTCGATCCAGCGCGCCGAGCAAGGCTATTTCATTCCTATCGGCTCGAATGGTTTTTATCCCAAAGGCGGTGAGAGGGCACGCTTCGACCAGCAGCCTATCGAAGCCCAGGCCCTGATCTCTGCTTGCGTCAAGGCCTACCGTGAAACGGGTGAGGAGCGCTGGGTCAGGCATGCCCGCTGGGCTTTTGACTGGTTCTTGGGATACAACGACCTCCGCCTTCCTGTATATGATTCTGCCACAGGAGGTTGCCGGGATGGCCTCCATTCCAGCCGGGTCAACCAGAACCAGGGTGCGGAATCAACCCTGGCATTTTTGCTGTCGCTGCTTGAACTGCGCCTGGCTGAACATATTCTTGATGAAAGTGAGTGACCATTGCCCACAACAAATGCCTACCAAGAACTTTTCCACCGCCACGCCACAAATCCGATCTTGACCGCTTCCGACTGGCCATATCCGGCTCATACTGTGTTCAACCCGGGCGCAACCCTTCTTCAAGATGGCACGACGCTGCTGCTGTGCCGGGTCGAAGACCGACGCGGTCATTCCCACCTATGTGCCGCACGCTCGAAAAATGGCATCGACGGCTGGGAGATTGATCCGACACCCACCATGATGGCTGACCCTGAGCACCACCCTGATGAGTTATGGGGGATCGAAGATCCGCGTATCACGTTTGTCCCTGAATTGCAGCAATATGTCATTGCCTATACGGCTTATTCGCGCGGCGGGCCTTGTGTCGCCCTGGCCCTGACCGAGGATTTCCGGCACTTTGAACGCACCGGGGCGGTGATGCAGCCAGAGGACAAGGACGCCACGATTCTCCCTCACCGGATCAACGGCGAGTGGGCGCTGATCCACCGCCCACTCAGTGCGCATGGATCCCACATCTGGATGTCCTACTCGTCTGATCTGCACCATTGGGGTGATCACAAGCTCATGCTCCAGGCTCGTCGCGGCGCGTGGTGGGATGCAGGAAAAATCGGCCTCTGTACTCCCCTGATCCAGACTCCCCGCGGATGGCTGATGATTTATCATGGGGTGCGGGTAACAGCGTCTGGGGCTATCTACCGGCTTGGCCTGGCGCTGTTCGATCTGGATGATCCGACCACCTGTGTGCTGCGAGGCGATTCCTGGATCTTTGGGCCGGAAGAGCCTTATGAACGCGAAGGGGATGTGGACAACGTAGTTTTCCCGTGCGGTTGCACCGTTGCGCCTGATGGCGACACGATCAATCTCTACTACGGGGGAGCAGATAGAGTGATAGCTCTGGCGACCGGCAGCATTCGAGAGCTTCTGGATTGGCTGGACAGGAATGGGCAACCCTGATGAGTCGACCGTCATACAGCTGTCACGTGTCCTGGCTAATTGCTCCATCCTGTCCTGGTCAAAAACCTCATCATCCGCCGTTCGGAAGTCAGTGGTAGCAAGTGCTCCCCGAGATCTGCCAGCCGTACTCGTGATGCAAACCACCCAGTACTGGCCGCGACGTGACTTTCCCGTCGACCGGCGGTCCATC